>JANMVS010000160.1:0-12098 GCA_031392885.1 Verrucomicrobiota bacterium | reverse complement strand
TGTGTGTGTGGGGGGGGGGGGGGGGGGGGGGGTGGGGGGGGGGGGGTTTATGGGGGGGGGCCGGCGGGGGGGGTGCGGGCTGGGCGTGGAGCCCGAGGGGGCTGAGCAAAGCGAAAGCCAGCGCGCAGAGTGCAGGAGGGGAGGATTTCATGGGTGATTATCAAGTGCGGTGGATTTGATCGGAGGGAGTTGATCGCGGGGTGAGGGCACCCCGCCCACAGATAAACGAACGGCGGATGATCAGGCGCGGATCGCGCAGCGAGCCGTGATCCGCGCCGGGAAATAAAGGCGAAGCTTACTTGAGGCTGGAAATCAGGGCGTTGTTCAGCCGGGTATATTCATCCTTCAGGGAGGCGGGCGACTTGGGGTCGTTTTTGACCAGATCCAGCGACTGCTGGGCGGCGGCGAGCGCCCCGGCTTTATCCCCGGCTTTGGCGAGGATGAGGCCCTTGCGGTAGATCATCCACATCTGGTTGGGCTGCTCGGCGATCGCGGCGTCCATCCAAGCGGCGGCTTTCTTGAGGTCGAGGTTGTTCTCGTAGTAGAACATGGCGGCGGCGAAGTACGGCTTCTTGCCCTCGGGGGCGGCCATGGCGGCCTCGATCTGCGGGACCAGGGTGCCGACGACATCGACCTCGAGCTTCATGGGCACGCGGGTCTTTTCCCACGAGATGTAGAGGGTGGCCGAGTCATTGTGCACATCGGAGAGGCCGAAGGCCATGGTCTCGACCGCACTGCCGAGGGTCGAGGGCGTGACCTTGAAGCGCGCCACGTCGTTTTTCTGGTCGTAGGCGTACGATCCCCATTGGGACATGTTTTTGTGGATGATGATCATCCACTCGGTCTTGCCCGGGATGGTGAAGAGCTCGTAGGTGCCGGCGGGGATCGCCGTGCCGTTGAGTTTGACGTCGGTGCTGAAGGTCAGCTTGGTGGCGGTATTGGCGCCGGTGCGCCAGATCTCGCCGTAGGGGACGAGCCCGCCGAAGACCGTACGGCCTTTCATGCCGGGCCGGTTGTAGCTGATCTCGACGTCGGTGACGCCGACACGCTGCTTGAGGGTGGCCGCCGGGCTGGCATCCGGGAAGGCGATCTTGACGGCGGGAGCTTGGGCGAACAGACCGGCCGAGCAGGCCAATCCGGCAATCACAGATAATAATGAACGTAACGTGGGGGTATTCATGGCTCGGCCTAGTGAAGCCAGACGGCACGCAGTTTCCACTCAAATCAGGTGAAAAGCAGGTGCCGGGCGGCAAAGGGGCCCGGCGGGGCGATTCAGCCGTAGCCACCGCGTGCCTCTGGGCCTGGGGGAGAATCACATCCCGGCACTTCGACTGGCTCAGTGCCGGCAGGCAGAGACGCCTGCCGCTACCGTTCGCGGCATTTTTCACCCCCGCCGTAAGTGCGGCGGCGAACTCAGAGCTTCTTGTGGCTGCCGTCGCAAAGCGCGCCATTCGCGCTGTGTTTGCAGCCGCAGAAATAGACGGTGCCGTCCTTCTCCGCGGTGTAAGGCTTTGGCGCAAACGCCGTGCCCTTGTGCGACCCATCGCAGAATGGCTGGGATTTGCTCTGGCCGCAGGAGCACCAGTAGTAGGTTTTTCCGGCTACGACTGACACGGGCATGGGGGATTTCTGGGGGATGGCGGGTTGGCTCATGGGGATAGATAGTTTGGAGTGAGATGCGCGTGGGTGGCCTACCACCGATGTCAGCCTGCGTGGTTTGCTCAACGCTTTTAATCGGGTCTTGGGTTGAGCCCCACTGGCACGGAGGCCCGTGGCTACATCCTGGCATGCGTCCATGCAACCGGAGCACGCCCTACAGCGGCGGCGAGCGGCATGAATCCGGAAAGGCCGGCTGACGACGCAGCCACCGCACCAAGCAAAGGCTGTTCGTCAGCGCCTCATGTAACGCCGAGCCAAAATCGTAGGAACGGCCATCATAGCCGGCTGCCTCGATGGCTTCGTCCAGCCCGAGCATCACCGCGAACATCCGTGACCGCAGCGCGGGGATGTAATTCCTTTCAATGGCCACCGCCGGATCGATCGCATGAGCCGCACACGCCGCCGCGTCGTTCGTGTGATGCGCGCGGCAGGCCTCGGGGCGGCCTTGGTAAATGGAACAGTGACCTTCGTGCAGGAGCGGACACGGCACCAGCAGGTGGGCGCGCTTTTCGCTGCTGAGCCCCGCGACCCGCGTGCGATGGGCGGCGGTGCGCGCGATCACGCCGGCCAGGCCGGCGGGCGGGAAGTTTACCTGGATGTGTTCGGCGGCGAAAAAGACCTCATGCGCCTGCACATCCACGGCCACACTGCAGCAATGGGCGCAGCCCGCCCGGCAGGCGACGGTCCCCC
Source organism: Verrucomicrobiota bacterium (assembly GCA_031392885.1). Taxonomy (GTDB): domain Bacteria; phylum Verrucomicrobiota; class Verrucomicrobiia; order Opitutales; family Opitutaceae; genus Lacunisphaera. Next base: position 9,749 of record JANMVS010000160.1, on the reverse strand, counting down.
GGACCTTGGCCGGTGTCTCCGCGTAGGTTCGCTCCATCTCCTGCATTCCCCAGCCCAGCGCTGCGAACATCGCCGCGGGTTCAGTGACCGCCTGCACTCGTTCCCCCATGCTTTCCACGGTTTGCGCGTAGAGCTGGTGGCGCTGTTTTTCGAGGGCGGAGGAGAGCATGGACGTTGACCCATAGCCGCACGAACAGGCCCAGACCGCGATAAAAATGCCGGCGGCGCTCCGGGTTCACGAGGATTACTCGCCAGCCGAACCGGATCCAAGTTCATTTTGAGCGGGCTGGAAGGCAGCCTCATTCGGGTGACCGGGCCGGTCACTTGCTGAGCTCGCTCCCGCACCTCATTCACCCCGCCTCCGGCCTGAGGCTGCGGGGTTAATCTGGAACGATTCAGCACAAAAACCCCGCCGGACGCGAAGAAACAGGTCAGCCAAGGGATCATATCGGGAGCCGGGATTTTCCTCAAACCTCCGGTTGCTCAATTCCCGATTCCCGACATTGATCACTCCACGGTCGGTTATTTCCGCTTGCTGTCATCCGTCGCCAAGACTATCGGATAAAGCCGTTTAGCGCTTAATCCATCCCCCAATGATGCCCGTCTTTATTCGGTCCGGAAATATCCAGCTGACCAGCTACGTGGCGCTCATCGCATTGGCCGGAATCGTCACCTTGCTTTATTTCAAGCGATTCGAGCCCAGGCTGGGTTTGGCCAAGCGGGAGGATTTTTGGTTTCTGATGAACGTCATTGGGCTGTCAGGATTTTTGGGCGGCCGGCTGTTTCACCTTTTTTCCAGTCCGCTGGCTTTCCCGGACTTCAGAAGCTTCGTTGCCGCCTTGATTTCAAATCAAACGGGCTTGTCCACTTTTGGGGCGGTGCTCGGCGTACTGGCCGGAGCGTATTACGGTTGCCGGTCCCTGAAGCTGAATTTTCTGCTGGTCCTCGATCATGTCTTTCTGGTCATCCCGGTGGGTCACGCGATTGCCCGGCTGGGCTGCTTTCTGACGGGGTGTTGTTACGGTCGCGCCGTGGAGGGGAGCCACGCGTGGTCGGTGGTGTTCACCGATCCAGCGGCCGCCCTCCCGCCGGAATTGCTCGGTGTCCCGCTGCATGCCACGCAACTTTACGAGGCGGCCGGCGAGCTGCTGCTCGGAGTCATGCTTTATTTTCTGGTCTTGCCCAGCGTCGGCCGGGGACGTTTTGGGTCCGGGCTGGTTTGCGCCGCCTATTTTGCCGGCTATGGCCTGCTGCGTTTTGTCATCGAGTTTTTCCGGGGCAATCCGGAGCTGGTGCGCGGGACCACCGTGCCGCTCGCCCAGTTATTCTCTTTGGTCATGATTTCAGTCGCTGCGGTTTTTCTGTTGCTGGCGGCCAAGCTGCGGCCGGCAGCTGGCCAGAAGGCGACCGTCCAATAGTTAACCCATAATATCCCTATGCATATCCAAACTGGTCTGAAAAACATCAAATCCCGTCATCAACTCTGCCTCCTGGCCGTCTTGCTGGCTTGGCTGGGGATTTTTCCCGCATGTACCACTCCCAACGAAGCCCAGCCGCTCCCGACCTCATCGTGGGGCGGGCGATATGCCTACAGTTACAGTCCGCCGGCCAAGGGCAACATGCCGCCGGGCTCCGTTCCCGTCACCGTCGCCGTGGTCAACCCCTCCTACCGGGAAACGGATAGTGCCCTGTTGAATGACCTCTACAGCAAGGTCGCCCGGGGTTTCACCTCATCCATGGGTACGGATCTGGATAAAATTCTCATCGCAAAGGGCATGACGACCACCGGGCCCTATCCGTCACTGGATGAGATCACCTATTCCGACAAGAAAAACGCCGAGCTGACCCTGGCGCCAAAAATCTTTATCAGCACCGAGGTCAAGTACGGGGAAATGCATCCTACCCAGCGTCGGGAGGGCCTGACGATGGAGCGGGATTTCACGATGAGCATATCCGGTTGGGTGACCTTTATCATGCAGGAGCCGCTTTCCGGGGAGAAAATGTGGATCAAGAAACTTGAGTTGGAGCCGGTGCAGGTGGGCGGCATCGAGATTTTCGAGGCGGTGGCGCGTTATGGCTCGTCCGGCTGCGGGGGCCGGGCCATTGTCGGTTATGATGCCACGCCGAAGCATCTCTTCCATGGTCAGACGGAGGCCATGGCGGGAGCGCTGAAGCAGATGTATCCGGTAATCATGAATGAATTTCAGCGGTACTTGGATTCTGATGAAATGACGCAGCTCAAGGAAAAGGGCAAAGAGATCCGCGCCCGCAAGGTTTACTGAACGCTGCACCATTATTTCCGCGCCCGGCGGTCCGGCGGCCTGCGTTCCCATAATGGGTACGCAGGCGTCTCTGCCTGCCAGGTCAGGCGCGGTCGAACGGCCGGCACGGCGGCCGGCCGTACGGACTGACTGATGACTCGAATATTACAGACTCTGGAGTGCCTGACACTGGCTCACGCCTCATCCAGCGAAGCCGTTGGCCTAAGCGGGAGTAGGATGGATCAAGTGAGGCTCCTCCGTTTAATCCAACCCCGCGGCACCCGGGAGTGACGTAATTTCATGTCTTGGTCCCTTTATTTCGCGTTGAAACAAATTTTCCCCACCCGGGGGCGAATATCGTTCTTCACCGCCATCTCCGTCGGCGGAGTGACCTTGGGCGTCATGTTGCTCATCATCGTGCTCAGTCTGATGAATGGGTTTGGGGATGAGATTGAGGCGCGGATTGTGGAGACCAACGGCCACATCCGGATTGTGCAGGATGGCATCATCGCGAACGCCGGGCCCATCCTCACCCGGCTTAGCGCCATGCCGGAAGTTGCCGCGGCTGCGCCCTACACCAGCGGCATGGCGTTGCTGCAGTCCGAGGAGAAAATGGCCTTCCCCTACCTTCACGGCATCGATGCCGCCCGGGAAGCGGAGGTTGTGCCGATGGCTAAATTTCTCGTGGCGGGCCGGCTGGACGAGTTGGATGATGATTCCGTCCTGCTGAGCTCGGGCCTGGCCGCCCGGCTGGACGTAAGGCTCGGTGAATCGGTGGATCTCTTCGCGCCGCGCTCGATTCGCTCCGGGCGCACGCACGAGATCAATTTGCCGCGAACCCTGCGCGTGGTGGGCATCTTCCACACCCATTGGGATCAGGTCGATGGCAACACCGCCATCTGCACCAACCGGTTCCTGCAGGATGTGTTTGCCTTGGGCGCGGGGGTCAATGGCATCGCCCTCCGACTCCGGCCGGAGGTGGAGCCCGATGCGCTGACGGCGCGGCTCAACCAACTGCTGCCCCCGGAAGTCCGGGCGATCTCGTGGCAGGACAGCAACCGGGATTTCCTTTACGTGCTGCAGTTGGAGAAAAATGTCATGTTTTTTCTCCTCTTCTTCATTGAGATTGTGGCGGCTTTTGCGATTGCCGCGTCGCTGCTCATTCTCGTGGCGCAAAGAACCCGGGAAATCGGACTGCTGGCCGCCCTCGGGGCGCGACCGCGGGAGTTGGCGGGCATATTCTGCCTGCAAGGCTTGCTGATCGGAGCCCTGGGCACAACGCTGGGCCTGCTCGGCGCGGGGATCGCTTTGCATTATCGCCAAGGCTTGCTCCACGCGCTGGTGCGGGTGCTGCAGAACGAGACGGCGCTGGCGCGCTTTCAGCAATTCAAGGATATCCCGGCGAGCTACTCGGCCCGGGACTTCGGCGTGGTGGTCCTGTCATCGCTGATCGTCTGCACGCTGGCCGGACTGCTCCCCGCCTGGCGGGCGGCCCGCCTCAAACCGGCGCAGGCCTTGCGCAGCGAATAAGGCGAGACCATGAGCATTCCCCTTCTTGCGGCCCGGCAAGTGAGCAAAACCTATCGGAGCGGCGATGGTTTCCTGAAGGTACTGACGGGGGTCGACCTTGAACTGCGGGCGGGCGAAAGCATCAGCATCTGCGGTGCGTCCGGCTCCGGCAAATCCACGCTCCTGTATCTGCTGGCCGGCCTCGACCAACCCGATACCGGGACGATCATGTGGGAGGGTAGGTCCCTTGCCGCCAGTGGCGCATCCGGCCCGGCCGTTCTCCGGCGAACCTTTTTGGGCCTGGTCTTCCAATCATTCCACTTGGTGTCCGAATTGAATGTGCTGGACAATGTGTTGCTCGCGGCGCGGATCGCCGGTGGGGAAAAGCGGGTCGCGAGTGATCGGGCCAGGGCATTGCTGCACCAGGTTGGCCTCAGTGAACGCCGCACTCATTTGCCCAGCCAGCTTTCCGGTGGGGAAGCTCAGCGCGTGGCGATTGCCCGGGCTTTGATGAATTCACCCCGCTTGGTCCTGGCGGACGAACCCACGGGAAATCTCGATGAGCAGGCGGGCACGGGCGTGATCGAGTTGATGCTCAATCTTTGCGCCGAGAACGGCACGGCCGTGGTGCTGGTCACCCATAACGCCGTGCACGCGGCCAAAACCGGGCGGAAATTATTTCTGAGTGGCGGCAGTCTGGGCGGGTGAGGGGAAACGGCTCGGCTCCGTTCAGTCCCGCCGCACCTTGGGCTCCGGGTTGACCCTCCCGCCGTACGCCCCCGAATATCGCCGGCGTCAATCGGCGCGGACGGCTCCGAGCGCGATGCGAAATCCGGAATACGCGAAGGAATGATCGGACCAGTTGCGTCGGGCGGCCCGGCAATTGGCTGAGTCCTCATAGGGATAAGTGCCACGATAAATGTGGCCTTTGCCCGAACTCGGACCGAGTGGGTCGGTCAGCGCCTCCCCCGAGTACGGGCCGTATTGATCCAGGCACCATTCCCACCCGCCACCAAACATGTCATGGAGACCCCAGGCATTCGGCTGCTTCTCGCCCACGGGGTGATAGACGCCGCTCCGATTATTGCCGCTGTGCCAGGCGATGGCATCGAGGTCCTCGGCATAGCGCGGCCCCATGGTTCCCGCCCGGCAGGCATATTCCCATTCTGCCTCCGTCGGGAGGCGATACGCATAACCGGCGGGCAGGCGCCCGGCCTCGCGCTCCCGTGCCGTTAGCAAGCGGCAATACTCCGTGGCCTCCTCCCATTCAATATGGTTAACGGGTACTTCCGGCCCGGCTTCCTGGTAGAAGCGTGGGCTATGGCCCACCAGGGCCTGGTATTGGGTCTGAGTCACGGGCGTCTTCCCCAGCCAATATCCGTTACTGATGGTCACCGCCGACGGCGGGCCCTCGTTGAACGAGCGGCCGGATTCCGTGGGGGGCGAGCCTTGCATGAAATTGCCCGAATTGATCCAGACAAAATTCAGCCGGACACTATTCGGCAGCATCGTGGTGTGATTTTTGCCCGGGTTATATTGATCGGCGAACACGGCCAGACTGACAAAATGCTCGTCCAGCCAGCCTTTGTTTTTCAACAGTTCGAGCACCGGAGGCCGGTTGGCAGCGTTGCGCTCAGAGTCGCTGAGGAGCATGAGTTTCTTTCCGGCTTCAGCACCGGCCCTGATGTCGTCGAGGACCATGGCGGAAGCAGCCCTCATTTCCCAGAGCAGGACCAGATCCGGGTAGCGATCAGCCAGGACCCGGCTCTCGCTCATGAATTGGCGGAGGAGGGTTTTTTGCTCGGATAAATCGCCGGTCTGTTTTGCCTGCCGGGCTAGTTCAAGCAGCGCGTGGTAGTTGGCCTGCTCCGGTAGAGTCAACATGGACTCCGTTCGACCGGCGCCGCCATCGGATTGCCGGGGAGGCGCGGTTGCCGCCGTCAGGCTGGACGGATTGAGGGCTTTATCCAAAAGGGCGCGGGTTTGGAGGAGCCGCTGATCGTGGGGATGAGCCGGCAGCAAAGCCGAGGTCAATTGGCTGGCCTCTGTGTACTTTCCGGCGTGGATCAGGTCCCGCAGTTCCCGCATCGCTTCATCCGGAGCCAGGTGGTCGGTGAGGGTGTTGATCGAGGGGGCGGCGGGGCTGGGATTGGGTTCGTCCGCTGAGGCGGGCACGACCAGGGCAAGGCCGAGCAGGCAGAACAGAACGGGGTGACGGATTCGCCAGCGCGCCGCCGGGGTTCGGGGTGAATTCATACGGGGACGTTGCGAGCCAACCCGGTGCGGTCAGCCCGAAGCTTATTTTGGGCCGGGCACCTTGAGGGCGGGATCGTTGAATATTTGATCAAAGTCGGCATTTACGCTTTGCTGCTGCGCCCTGGCCGAAATGTTGGGGGTGCCGCCGGAGGGCGCATTCACCGCACTTTGGGCCGGGATCTGACCGGGTGTCCCCTTCAAGGCGGCCGGATCAATGGAAGTTTGCGGCCGGCCGCGCAGATCAACCACGCGCGAATCATTATTAAGATTGATGAAATTCAGGGCCGAGGGGGGGGCGATGGGTTTCAGGGGGGGCGCCGGGGTTGCCGGTTGGGCGGCTTGGAGCGCGTCCTGCTTCGCTTGCGCGATTTTGCGCTTGGTCTCCTCCAGGCTTTTGAGAATGGCCTGATTCCCGGGTTCCCGGCCCAGGGCCTTTTCAAACTCAATCTGGGCGTTGGCGTAATCCTCGTGGCGGAGATACCAGAGACCGGTGTTGTAGAGCTGCTGCGCGGCGATGCCCGACTGGCCCTGGCTCGTGGCCAGCGCGGGGGCCCTCGACGTTCCGGAAAATATATTCCGCAGGGTTTGCTGAACAAGCGGCAAGGCGGCCTGGGCCGCCGCCAGGGCGAGTTGTTGCTGCGGATTGAGGCCCGGCCCGGATTGGCCGGGGAGCCCGGGGATCGTCGCACCTCCGGCGGCTCCACCGCTTGAGCCAGGATCCGATCCGCCCGCCACGAGCCGCAGACCATAACCCTGGTTGGCGTTCAAGAAAGCCTGGGCCTCTGCTTGGGTGGCGAACGTATACGAACTGGGGCCGCCCAGATGGGCGGCGGCGGCGCTGGCATCAACCGTCCAAGCAGCAACCAGGACGGCCGGAACCGCAAAAGTGACCGCGATTAGCACAAGCCAAGCGCGTCTTTGGGTGCAGAGAGTCGGGGCTTGGTCTGCCATACTTGGGGAGCTGGCTGCAATGGTAGCCCCGCGGTCCAGTGAGTGTCAATTAGGCAAAGCCTGCGTCACCCTGAGGTGCCGTCGATGGGAATTAATTGCCGCTGGGTTTGGACCCCTCCGGCCAATAAAAAGGCCGCAGGAGCTTCCTGTGGCCTTCGACTGAAGTTAGCTGTTCGAAAACCCTGCATCAATGTCAGCGGCTAAACATCAGCGGTATTGCTGTCGAGACCTGCGACCCGCGCCCGATGGGCGGCGGTGCGCGCGATCACACCGGCCAGATCGGCGGGCGGGAAGTTTACCTGGATGGGGTGAAAAAATGGGGTCTGGCTGTACATTTAGCCCCAGTTTATCGAACCACCGTAAAAGGTGAAATGTAAAGCCAGACCCTTTTATCCATCCCATCAGACCCTTTTATCCATCCCCACAGGCGCGGAGGCACGGTGACGGCTACGTTGTTGCGATCGGCGATCAGCGCAGCGGTTCCGCCGAGGAGAATTCGAACGTGATTACCTTGGACGGCCAGCGCGGTTCCTCCACCGCGCGGAGGCGTCCGTAAAGGGCGAACGTCGCCCCTTTGATCAATTGCGCGGACAGATCCTGGTCGTTGCGGGCCTCGGCCGAGAGTTTCGCCAGAATGCGATATTTGGAAAACTCGCTTGGTTGCTCGGCAAATTCGACCTGGCCGGTGGCCCGATCGTAGGACTTGACGATCGCGGTAAAGCAATACCGTTGGCGCAGCCAGGTTTCGAAAAGCCTTTTCCGGTTCAGATTTCGAACGATGCCGTTCTGCGGTTGGAAGGCGCCTGTTATTCCTTCGAGCGGGGGCGCGATACTGTTGGGGTTAGACGGTACCCAGACGGCGCGCAGGAGCGCCGCGGGATCCAACACGGGAAAACCGGAAGCCAGCGCCGGGCTGATCTTCACCTCGCCGCGGTCCTCCACCGTGACCGCTACTTCCAGCGGAGGGAAATCCTTGGCTTGCAGCGTGAGCTTCTTGGTGCCGGCCGGGAAGCGCGCAAGGGTCAGGGGCGTCTGGCCGAGGGCCCGTCCGCCCAGCAGAACCGTCGCGCCCGGCGGGGTCGATTCCACGGTCAGCTTGCCGTGGGGCAGGCGCACCGTCCCGGTGGATTCCACGCCCTCGGTGATGATGGTCTTGAAGGCGACGACCGGCCAGGAGGGGTATGCGAGGGAGAGCTGGCATTCACCCGGGGGCAGTTGGGGTATGACCAGCGGCGTCCGGCCGAGCACGGCCGCGCCCAAGTGCACCGTGGCGCCAGCGGGATCGGAGTCGAGGCGCAGCGACCCGCTCTTGAAATTGAGCGCGACCTCGGTCGTGCGGGCGGCGTCCACGCTCACGTTCTGGCGAATATCCGGCCACCCGGAGGAACGGGCCGTGAGGGAGTATTTGCCCGGAGGCAGAGCGGCCAGGGTCTGCTCGGCGGCGCCCTCTTCCGCGCCGTTGACGGCCGCGGACGCGGTATCGCCGGCGGCCGGGTCGCGCGCCGCTTCAATCGTGGTGTTGGCGCGGTTGGATTTCACGACCAGGCGGCCGGTCGTCTGGGCTACGTGCGCGGCGGCGGCGGCTTTCTGCTGCTCCGGCGACTTGGTGAAAACTGACGAGATCGCGCACTTTCCGAGGAGAAGGAAAAAGAGCAAGGCCGCCGCCAAAATAACGCGACCGAAACGCCGCCGCGGAGAATCGAGGGGAAACAGCGTTTCATATATTTCCGCCGTCTTGCGGCGGAGGTCGGAAAACGACGTGGCTTTCTCGGAGTGCTCTTCGACCATGCTTCCTCCTTCGCCGAGGCTACGGAGGACAGGCGGCGGGGTGGCCAGTGCCGGCGGGGGCGGGCGGGATTTCGTCGGGGGCGGCGCGGGTGGCGATGCCGGGGTGGGAGGGAGAGGTGCGCTGGCCACAGGCGCGGATCGGGCGGCCCAAGTCTCCCGTGGCGGCGGCGGCGGAGGTGGGGGCAGGCGGCACGCAGCCGGTTGGCCGGCCGGCAGCGGTCGAAGCGTTGGTTTGGCCCCGGCGGCTGGCGCGGCGCTCGTCGGCAGGGGCGCCGCCGGCGCGGCGGAGTTGGGGGCGATCTTGGCCAGCGTATGGTACGCCTCGTTGATCGCCTGCACCACGCGTTGCGCCTCGCGGACGGCTTCGGGGCCACCTGACGCCGCGCGATCCGGGTGCGAGCGCTCGATCAGCCGGTAAAAAGCGGCGTCCACCGCGGCGCGCGAGGCGCCGATCTCCAATTCAAGGACCTGATATGATTCTTTGACGTCCATGAGTGTGCCGTCCGGCGGTCATCTTCTTACCGCCGTCGATTGCCGGGGCAACGAGTTTATCGCTGAAATCGCGTCATGCCCGGGCACCGGGTGCCGCGCTGTCAAGCAATGGGACAGTCCGCCCCGGGTTTTGCGCCCTTGTGGCGGGAAGACGCCTGTCGCTTTCGCCTAGCCCGGATATTTTACACTCTTCTCGCAACCGATGCCACACCCTGTGCCAAATCTTTTTCCGCATTCACGGCGGCTCGGGATATCCGGGCTAGGTAGGTTAACACCCCATTGGGAAAATGGCTCGCAGCGGCAAAAGTGATGTCCGACTCCCTACGATGAAAAACCAAAAAATGATTCGATTGCCTCTTGTCGTAGGGCTCGCCGCTCTACTTTGCGCCACCGCTTACGGAGTTCAAACGCCGGTCGATCTTAGATCGGCGGGCAATTTCGTGATTCTATCAAAATCAGGAATCACCAACGTCCCGACCTCAGTTATTGTTG
>JANMVS010000159.1:0-4160 GCA_031392885.1 Verrucomicrobiota bacterium | reverse complement strand
GAGCCCGGGCACCAGACGGCTGGCCATTGTCTGGAAGTCCACCTCGCTCAACCGCACCCCGCCGCAGGTGACAAACTCCTCCTTGAACATGCTCTTGCCGGTGACGGCGAACTCGCCCCCGCAAATCTGCCCCGCCAGCGTGCGCAGCGCCGCGCCCGGCACGACCGCCCACTGCGTATCCAGCGGAAGTCCCGCCGCCGCCAGCAATTTTTCCCATAAGCGCAGCGGCAGACCAACCGGACACCACGTGCCCATTTGTTTTTTCGGATTCGTGCCGCGCGTACGCTCCAGCGCGGCGCGCATCGTCGCCCCGTTGAACGCCGGTGCCCAGTTGACGAGCAAGGTAAACCGGTAGTCGCGCGCGTGCAGGTCACGCGCCCCCCACGCCGAAAGCTTCAGGATGGCCGGGCCGCTCAAACCCCAGTGGGTGACCAGCAAAGGTCCGCGTTCCTGCAAGGCCGTGCCGCGCACCGCAGTCACCGCCGCGTCGACGGAGACGCCAGACAATCCGGCCAACCGCGGGTCCTTGCTGTGAAAAGTGAACAGCGACGGCACCGGCGGCTCAATGGTGTGCCCAAATTTTCGGGCGATCTCGAACCCGGTGTTCGTTTGGTTGCCGCCCGTCGCCAGGAGCAGACGGTCGCAGGTGACGGTTTCGCCCGTCGTCAGCGTAACGCAAAAGCCCTCTGATTCTGGAGGCGCGGCGACTCCGCCGCGCGCATCCGGCGGGCGTGGTCGCCCGCGCTCCACCCATTTTATCCCCGTGCGCAGCACCAGCCGGACGCCGGCTTTTTCCGCCGCGCCCTGCAGGCAGTCCACGATGGTCTGCGAACTATCAGTCACGGGAAACATCCGCCCGTCCGCCTCGGTTTTCAGGGCCACGCCGCGTTTCTCAAACCAGTCCACGGTGTCGCGGGGCTGCCAGCGATGAAACGCCCCGAGCAATTCCCGCGAGCCGCGCGGATAGCGTTTCACCAGTTCGCGCGGCTCAAAGCACGCATGGGTCACATTGCAACGACCGCCGCCGGAAACCTTCACCTTGGCCAGCGGATGCGCGGTGGCCTCATAAAGCGTGACGGGGCAGCTTGGATCGGCCTCGGCGCACGCAATGGCCGCGAAAAATCCCGCCGCCCCGCCGCCCGCCACGATGATTTGCCGCCGGCTCATGATAACTTCCACCCGGCAAGTTGCCCGCGCGGTGCCTTCCGGGACGCCTGAATTCTATTTGGCCGATGCTGCATGCCGCAGCAGCGTGCGGCAGTCGGCGCGCGTTGTCCAAAAAGAAAGGTGCCGCAGCCCCACGCCGCGGCACTTTTGCCTGCCCTGCTATCTTAAAAGCGGAAATTCGTTCAGTTGCGCCGGGGTTTGTCGCCGCCCGGTTTGCCGCCCCCACGCTCACCCCGCTCACCCCGATTGCCGCGCAGCTCCTTCGCTTTGGTTTGTTGCTCCGGCGACAGCAGGGCATGGACTTGTTCCTCGGAGCTTTTCCGGAGAGCCTTGGATTTCTCACGTTTTTGTTCTTCGCTGAGCGTCGTGTCATCATGCAGGGCGCGCATTGCATCGCGCGACTGTTTGTGAATCGCCTCGATCTTGGCCTGCTGGTCGGCCGTGAGGTCCAGTTCCTTGGCCATTTTTTTTGCGTTTTCCCGCATGTCTTCGCGGCGCTCGTGGCGATCTGGTTTATCGGCGGGGGGCGGGGTGGGTTCGGCCGCCCGGAGGGCGGGAGCAGCCAACAGCGCCAGGCCGGCGAGGGTAACAAGGAACTTGAGGGAGTTTTTCATGATGGGTTGATATCGATTGGTTGGATTTATTTCCGGCCATACGACGCGGGCGGTGGCCGGTGGTTTCATGGGCCGCCCAAATCCTCCGGAAATTTTTCGCCGCACCCTCCCACCGGCTCTCGTCCCGCCACCCAAGCGTCGCTTTACTCCAGGACCGGATTCGTCCACGGTCCGCTCCCATGATTGAAGTGATCGGCCTGACCAAACGTTACGGCGAATTTACCGCCGTGCGCGACCTCTCCTTTACCGTCCGCCCCGGCGAAGTCATGGGCCTGGTCGGCCCCAATGGCGCCGGCAAGACCACGACCTTGCGCTGCGCCACCGGCATCATCCCGCCCACCACGGGCACCGCGCGCCTCAACGGTCTCGACTTGCAGGACAACCCCGTCGCCGCCAAGCGCCAGCTGGCCTTCTTCCCCGATGAGCCCCGCCTGTTTGAATACCTCACGGTCTGGCAGCACCTCAACTTTGTCGCCCGGCTCTACGGCGTGACCGACTGGGCGGAACGCGCCGGGCCGATCCTTTCCGAGCTGGAGATGGCCGACAAAAAAAACCTCCTGCCCGGCGAGCTTTCGCGCGGCATGAAGCAAAAGCTCACCATCGCCTGCGGCCTGCTCCACCAACCGAAGGTGATCATTTTTGACGAACCGCTGACCGGCCTTGATCCCGGCGGCATCCGCCGGATGAAGGACGTGATGAAGCGCTTGGCCCGTGACGGTGCCGCCATTATCCTCAGTTCGCACCTGCTTTCGCTGCTTGAGGAGGTCTGCACGCATGTGCTCATCCTCAAGAATGGGGAAAAAATGGCCGACGGCACGCTGGCCGACGTCCGCGCCCGTTTTTCCCAGGGCGCCAACCTGAGTCTGGAGGACGTGTTCTTCCGGGCCACGGGCGATACCGAGATTTCCGCCCCACCGCCCGCCCCACCGTGATCAACGCGTTTCTCTACCTCCAGTTCACCACGGTCAAAAACTCCGTGGTGCGGCGGATCCAACGACTGCAGCAGCCGAAATACCTCTTCGGCGCCATCGCCGGGGTGGCGTATTTCTATTTTTTCTTCTTTCGGAAAATCTTCGCCGGCCCGACCCGCGGATCCGGGCCCGCCGCCGCGCTGCCGCTGCCGCCGGATCTGGCGCCCTACCTCGTGGCCTTCGCCGCGCTGGCCCTTTTGGTCGTGGTGGTGCTGGCGTGGGTGATTCCATCGGGCCGGGCCGCGCTGCAGTTTACCGAGGCCGAGGTGGCTTTTCTCTTTCCGGCCCCGGTCACGCGCCGCCGGCTGATCCACTTCAAGCTGCTGCGCTCACAAATGCGCATTTTGATCTCGACGTTCTTCCTCTCGCTGATTTTCCGGCGGGCCAGCCTGCTGGGCGGGAGTCCGCTGACTCATGCCGCCGGTTGGTGGATTGTGCTATCGACCCTCGACCTGCATTTCATCTGCGCGTCCTTCGTGCGCGAGCAACTGCTGGAGCTCGGCTTGCACCCGGCCCGGCGACGAGGTTTGGTCCTCACGGGGGTCGCCCTGGCCGCCATCGGCTGCTGGTGGTGGGTGCGCGGCCACGTGTCCCCGCCGACCGAACTGGACTATGTCAGCCTGTCCGCGATCGTCCGCTACTTCGGCGGCGTGCTCGCGGCCGCACCCATCAGCTGGCTGCTCGCCCCCTTTGGCCTGATGGCGCGGCCTTATTTTTCATCAGATTACCCGTCATTTTTTCTCGCCCTCGGCCCCGCGTTGCTGGTCCTGGGCGCGCATTATTGGTGGGCAATGCGCGCCGATATCGCCTTTGAGGAGGCCTCCATCGACCAGGCGCGCCAACAGGCGGAAAAGGTGGCCGCCGTTCGATCCGGTGACTGGCGGGCCGCCCGCAACCGGCCGGTCACAGCCCGCCCCGCCGCCTTTGCGTTGGCTCCGACCGGTGTGGTCGCGGTGGCCTTTCTCTGGAAAAACCTCATCGCGCTCGGACCATTCTTCCGTCTGCGCACCTGGCTGATCCTGGCGGGGCTCATCGTGGCCTTTCAGGTCTGGGCAGTCCGCGCCGGCCTGGATCGCAATATCCATGCGCTGCTCGCCATCCTACCGCTCGCGTTCGGTGGCTGGCTGCTGATCGCCGGCCCGATGTTTATGCGGCGCGATCTGCGGCTGATGATCACCCATTTCGACCAGCTCAAGGGCTACCCGTTGCGCGGCTGGCAGGTGGTATTGGGTTCGCTCCTCTCGCCCATGGTCATCCTTGCCGCGGTGGAATGGCTGCTCCTGCTCCTCAGCGCACCCAGCGCCGGACTGGCGGAAAAGACCCCTTCGCTGGCCGCCAGCGTCTTCGGCACCGGCTCCCTTGGTATCGCGCTCGTGCTGCCGCCACTGCTCGGACTCATGCTGTGCAT
>JANMVS010000103.1:0-22339 GCA_031392885.1 Verrucomicrobiota bacterium | reverse complement strand
AAGCGAATGAACGAATTCACCAACAGGAGGGCGTCGTCCTCGAGGTGCGGGGCCCGCAGATTCCCAATGTCCTTGCCGCCGGCAATTACCAGCGCAGTGACACCGAGGTGGGCCCCACCGGGGAGTCGAAATACTGGTCGTTTAACATCGTGGTGCGGCAGGCGCTGTATTCCGGCGGAGGCATTACCGCCGGTGTGCGGGGCCAGCAACTCGCTCTGGATGCCGCGGTGCTGGCCTTGCAGGCCGTCATCAACGACGCCCTGCTGGATGTCCGGACGCGCTTTTACACGGTCCTCCTGAGCCGGGAAAAAATCAAGGTGCAGGAGCAGAACACCGAGTTGCTCCGTCGGCAATTGCAGGACGTGAAGAACCGCTACGAGGCCGGCACCGTCTCGAATTTCGAGGTACTGCGCGCCGAGGTTGCCCTTGCCAATGCGCAGACCCCGCTCTTTACCGCCCGCAACGACCACGTGCTGGCGATCGAGGAACTGCGTCGCGCGCTCGGCTTTACCACGCGGACGGGGATTGGCACCCAGGACACGCCCGAGTTTCTTGGTACGCTCGAGTTTCAGCCTGTGACCTATGACTTGTCCTCCGCGCTCGCCACGGCGCGCGAGCGGCGTCCTGACCTGCTCCGTCTAAACAAACTGGCTGCCGCCGCCGAACAGGGCGTGATCAGCAAGCGCGCCGGCTACCTCCCGAATGTGGCGCTCTTCGGCGCCTATGATTGGCGGAAAGCCGCCGGCTCAAATAATTTTCCCGGCGATCGCGACGGTTGGTCCGTCGGGGTATCCTCCACCTGGAATGTCTTTGATGGCAAGGCGACGGCGGGTCGGGTGGCCCAGGCCCGCTCGCAGCTGGAACAAGCCAAACTGACCCTCGCTGAAACCCAATTGGCCGTTGATGTGGACGTCCGCCGCGCCATCTCCACTTTCCAGCAGGCGGCCGGGCTGGCCGCAGTTTCCAAGCAGGTTGTCGGGCAGGCAGAAGAGGCCTTGCGCCTGGCCAATGCTCGTTACAACTCGGGCACCGCCACGCAACTCGATGTGCTCACGTCACAGGTCGACCTGACCACGGCGCGCCTAAACCAGTTGCAGGCCTACTACAGCTACAACGTGGCCGTGGCCACCACCCGCAAGGCCATGGGCCTGACGGATGAAATGCGGCCAACCACGGAAATTAATTATCCGGCCAAGTAACGACCGTGATGCGCTGCATGGTGGAGGGCCCGTCGCCTGACGGGCCGCGAACGGTCAGGCGACCGTCCCTCCCAGGGATTGCCATCTGTGGCGCCGCCCTTTTCCCATCGCCCCCTGCGCATAACTTCCGCCACGCTATTCCGTCTTAACCGCACTGCATGAAACCCGTCCGCCTGCTGCTCATTCTATCGGGAATCATCACGGTGGCTGGCGTGGCCCTGCTGGCGACCGCCCTGACGCCCGCCGTCCAGCGCTGGGCGCTGCTGCGCGCCGTGGCCGGCCAGCCCGGCCTGAAGCTCGAGGTGGCGGAGATCTCGGCCGGACTATCGGGGATTTCCCTGCGCGGCGTGGCCCTGCAAAAAAACGGCCTGAGGGTTAAACTCGACCGGTTCGACGCCGACTATGGGCTGGGCCAGATTCTGTTCCGCCGCCGGCTGCACATTCACCAGCTGACCGCCGATGGCCTGCTGGTGGACGCCACCCGGTTGTCTCCCGCCAAGGCGCAGGCCGTGGCGGCCGGCGCGCCCGCGGCGGCCCCGGGCCTGCTGGCCCAGCTGCAACCCCCGGTTGAACTGGTCCTGGACGAGGTGCGCATCGCGGGGCGGGCACTCTTACCCGGATCCCCCGCCTTGCCGGCCGAGTTCAAGATCACCGGCGGCAAGTTTGCCCCCGGCACCGAGGGGACGCTGGTGCTCACCACGGCCTTGAAAAATCCGGTGGCCGCGGCGCGGGTCGACGGGTTGAATGCGCAAATCAGCCTGCGGGCCACGCAGGGTGCGGGAAAATCCTTCAGCCGGGTCAGCCTGATGGCGGTCGTGAATGCGACCGGCCGGAATATTTCCGACCACAGCCAGCTCAAGCTTTCCGGCGAATTGATCAAAACCGCCGGGGACGAGAAATATTCCTTCAGTGCCGACACCCTCGGGCCGGGGTCGGCGGAAAATATCCTCACCCTGCAGGCCGTCCTGCCCGCCGCAGGCCAAGCGTACGCCGGGCAATGGACCCTCAAGGCGAGGACAGCCCAGTTGGAACCCTTCTTTCTCGGCGGGGCGCTGCCGGATTTCATGGCGCACGGCGAGGGCCGGTTCACTTTCAATCCGGCGACGGCGGCGGCAAGTCTGCAGGGCAGCCTGGAGGCCGAGGTCAGCCGGCTCGAGGTGATGGAGCCCGCCTGGCGGGCCATCGGCATGGTCACCTTGACCGCGCAATTCGACGTCGCGGAAGCCGGAGGCATTGCCCGGCTGAACCAACTCGATGTCCGGCTCGCGGGTGAGCGACCGGTGCTCGAACTCCATGCCACCAGGGCCGCCGAGTTGAATTTTAAGGAGAAGCGCCTGCAAGTCGGTCCCGCGGGGACCGGCGAGGTGCTCGACTTGAACATCACCGGCTTGCCCCTCGCGTGGGTGCGGCCGTTTGTGCATGAGGCGGATGTTTCCGGTGGGTTGATCACTGGCCGGTTTGCCGTTTCGGCGGAGCAGCATCGCCTGAAGTTTCGCGCCCTTGAGCCGTTGCGCATCACGTCATTATCCGTGGTGCAGCGCGGTCAGCTGCTGTTGGACCAGGCCGAGGTGAGTTTGCAGGCCGAAGCCGTGCTCACCGAGCAGGAATTATCGGCTAAGATCAGCGAGCTGGCAGTCAAGACTCCCGCCGGGGACTCCTTCGCGGCGCAGGCGACCATCACGCTGCCGGTTTCACCCACCCCGTCGATCGCCGTCACGGCCAGCTACACGGCCGACCTGCCGAAGCTGCTGGCCCCGTGGCTGCCGTTGGGCCGCCTCCATGCCTCGGGGGAAACCGAATTCACCAAGGCCGGAGAAAAAATCGACCTGCGCCGCCTGAACGCCACGATCGCCACGGCCGACGGAGTGGTCTTGTTCAAGACGGTGGCCTTGCGTCCATTCACGCTCGATTTGGCGACCCGCCGGGCGGTCACGGATCAGGCGGGTGCGACCGATCTGATCCGCTTCACCCTCGGCCGCCTGCCGCTCGACCGGCTGCCCCTGAACCAGCCGGGGGCCAAACTGGGGGGCGTGGTGGAGTCGGGGGAATTCGTGTTCGCGGTCGAGGGCGAAAAGCTGTTTTTGCGGGCGTCGGCGCCCTTGACCCTGGCCGAGGTGTCGCTGACGCAGGACGGGCAAGCCGCCCTCACGGCGTTACACGTGGAGGCGCGACCGTCGATCGAAATGACGGGCCATGCGGCAGTCAAAGTCCAGACCGGGGACGTGCTGATTCGGACAACCACGGGGGGAAACCTGCTCGCTTTTCAAGCGGAGGCGTCGCGCACGCCCGACACGGGCCTGCACGGCGCCGTGACTTTCAACCTCGAGGTCCCCGCGCTTTCCACCCAGCCGCTTTTCGCCGAGGCCCAGGCGGTCAATGCCGGTCGGGCGAGCGGCGAGATTCGCGTCGCCCTGGGCAGGGTCAGCCAGGTGGAAGCCCGCGTGACGATCAACGGCCTGGTGGCCCGCGACAACGGGCAGACGTTGCCCGTGGCCAATCTGAGTTTTCGCGCGGTCGCGGAGAGCAACGGCCGGATCACGGTGCAGGCGCCGCTGCTGCTGGACCGGGCGGGACAGCGCTCCGATCTTAATTTTTCCCTGGAACTGACGCCCGGACGCGGGGTGTTCGGCGTCGAGGGCAAATTGACCGGCGAACACATCGAACTGGCCGATGGCTGGTCGGTGCTCGGCGTGTTTCTCGCGTCGGTCGCCCCGGGCGAGACCGCCGCCCCGGTGATCGCCGCCGCGAGCCGGGTAACCGCCGACCCCGTGCCGGCCTGGTCGCGCTTCACCGGTTCGCTCGTGCTCGACGTTAAGTCGGTCACGCGCGGCGCCGCATGGGCGATGACGGGACTCACCGGACGGGTGCTCATCGCGCCGGCCCGGATTTCATTGGAAAAGCTGGCGGCCGCCTTCGGCGAAAAAAGCCGGCTCGCCGCGCAGGGGGAGATTAAATTCACCGGCGGGGCGGCCCCCTATGAACTGGACGGCGATTTTTCCCTCAACGAGTTCGACGCGGGCAGGTTTTTCAAGGCCCTCGAGCCCACCAAGCCGGCCACGATCGAAGGCTTGTTCACGGTGAAAGGGCATTTCGCGGGCAGTGGGGAAACCCTCGGCCGGCTGGCGGAGCGCACGCGCGGGACGTTTGAACTGACCAGTCAGCAGGGCATATTCCGCGGGCTGCAGCGCACGAGCAACAAGCTGTCGATGACCTCCAAGGCGGTGGAACTCGGCGCCTCGGTGCTCGGTTCCCTGTTCGGCTCGCAGGTGGTCACCAAGGCGGCGGAAAAGGTCGCCGGCACCGCTTACTTCGTCGACCAACTCGCACAGAGCATCGGCGAGTTGAATTACGACCAGCTGAACGTGAAGCTGGTCCGGGACGAGTCACTCAACCTGACCTTGACGGACATCAGCCTGGTGTCGCCCGAAATTCGTTTGCTGGGCAAGGGCACCGTGACGCATGTGGCGGACCAACCGCTGCTGGAGCAACCGCTCAACCTGGAACTCTCCCTGGCCGGCCGGGGCAAGCTGGAGCAACTGCTCGGCAAACTGCGACTGCTCGACGGCAACCGGGACGAACTCGATTATGCCAGGACGCGCGAGGCGGTCACCATCGGCGGCTCGCTGGCCAAGCCCGACCCCACGGCGTTCTTTACGCGGATCGCCACGGCCAAGCTGAGCGACCTGCTGGCGCCGGAGAATTGAGGCGGGTAGGGGACGGATCACCGTAAGGACAATCGCGGACGGCCCAGCGGTCCGTCCCGACCGGCGCTGCCGCGCCAAAGTCTAAAAATTCAAGGAATGCTGGTATAAGCCGGTAAATTCACGCGTATCTTCCGCCAAGAAACGCTCGGGGAACGGACTTTACCCGACCACGGCGAGGGGTAAGCTAACTCCCGCAACCCCCAACCAGCCCGCCCCGTGCGAGGGTCGGACTCACCAGGAGACCCCTATATATGAACGGTCAGAATCCGGGAGACATCAGAAACTTCGCCCTCGTGGGGCATGCCAGCAGCGGCAAGACCATGCTCGCCGAGGCCATGCTCATGTGCAGCGACACCATCCACCGGATGGGCGCCATCGCCCAAGGGACCACGGTCTCCGATTATCACGTGGGCGAGCAGCAAAGGCACATCTCGATCCACGGCACGCCGCTCAACTGCGCCTGGCAGGGGCGGCGTTTCAATTTTATCGACACTCCCGGCTACCTCGATTTCAGCAGCGAGGCCATCAATGCCCTGAATGTGGCCGATTTCGCCCTGGTGGTGATCAACGCCACCCATGGCATCGGGGTGGGCACCGAGATGATGTGGGAATACGCCTCCACTTACGGCATCCCGAAAATCATTGTCGTGAACGGGCTGGACAAGGAGAAGGTGGACTTTGACCAGGTGCTGGCGGACATCCGCACGCGCTTTGGCGCCGCGATTTTCCCGCTGCAGGTGCCGCTCGACTCAGGACCGGGCTTTCACCGGGTCCTGGACGTGCTGCGCAGCGAGGTGGTCAGCTACGCCGCGGACCGTTCGGGCAAATACCAGGAGGAGCCGGCGACGGGAGCCTGGAAGGAAAAAGTGGACGCGCTGCACAAGGAACTCGTCGAGCACGTTGCGGAGAGCGACAACGGGCTCCTCGAGAAATTTTTCGCGGAAGGCGGATTGTCCGAGGAGGCGATGCGCCAGGGCATTCATCCCGCGGTGCAAAACCAGGTGTTTGTGCCGGTGCTTTGCACCTCGGGCGAGACCAACGTCGGCGTGGCGCGCCTGATGGATTTCATCGCCAGGTACGGCTCGTCCCCCGTCGACCGGCAGACGGTCGGCGCGACCACCAGTGCCGGCGGCCTGCCGTGCCTGGTGCGCCTCGATGGGGCCGAGCCGGTGGCCTACGTCTTCAAGACCCTGACCGATCCGCTGAGCGGCGACCTGTCGTTCTTCCGCGTTTATTCCGGCACGATCCGTCCCGGCATGGAGCTCCACAACAGCGAGCGCCGGATCGCCGAGCGCGTCGGCCAGCTTTACCGCCTCAACGGCAAGCAGCGCACGCCGGTGGAAGCGTTGCACGCCGGTGATATCGGTGCGGCGGTCAAACTCAAGGACACCCACACCGGCAACACCCTGTGCGACGTTCGGCACGCCATCGCCCTGCCCAAGGTGACTTATCCGACGCCTTACACGCAGGCGGCGCTCAAGTTGAACGCTCCGGGCGATGAGGAGAAGCTGGCCGCCGGTCTCGCCGCCCTGCATGAGGAGGACCCCGCTTTCAGTTATCATACTGATTCGGAAATCCACCAGTTCCTCATTGCCGCGCAGGGTGAGTTGCACCTCGAAGTGCTCTTCGAGCGGCTGAAACGCCGCTACAAGGTCGATGTGTCGCTGGAGCAGCCGAAGATCCGCTACCGCGAATCCATCCGCGGCGGAGCCGAGGCCCGCTACCGGCACAAAAAACAGTCCGGGGGCGCCGGCCAGTTTGCGGAGGTCTGGCTGCGCATCGAAGCCGGCCCGCGCGACAGCGGGATCGTTTTCACGCAGTCGCTGGCCGGCCAGGATGTCGACCGCGTATTCGTGCCCTCGGTGGAGAAAGGGGTGAAGACCGTCGGCCAAGAGGGAATCCACGCCGGCTTTCGGGTGACGGACGTGAAGATCGATTTCTTTGGCGGCAAGATGCATTCGGTCGACTCCAAGGACATTGCGTTCCAGATCGCCGGCTACTTCGCCTTTCGCGAGGCCTTTCAACACGCCCGGCCCTGCTTGCTCGAGCCGATTCACAAGTTGGA
The DNA here is from genome assembly GCA_031392885.1 of Verrucomicrobiota bacterium. Lineage (GTDB taxonomy): Bacteria > Verrucomicrobiota > Verrucomicrobiia > Opitutales > Opitutaceae > Lacunisphaera. The sequence continues at coordinate 15,371 of JANMVS010000103.1, read as the reverse complement.
AATCAAGGTGCCGGAGGAGTTCGTCGGCCGCGTGGTCGGCGACCTGTCGAGCCGGCACGGCAAGATCCTGGGCATGGATGTCACCAGCCGCTTTCAGGTGATCCGGGCCCAGGTGCCGGCGGCACAGCTCTATCATTACGGCACGGTGTTGCGCTCCCTGACGGGCGGGCGCGGCTTGCACAGTGAGAAGTTCAGCCACTATGAGGAACTGGCACCCGAGCAGGAAAAAAAACTCGTCGCCGACTACAAGGCCGCGCGCGCCGCCGGCACCGCCGGGCAGAATCATGAGCATTGAAAAAGTCGCGGTGGCGCCCGGCCTATCAGCCGAAAATCTCGCTGTGCGAGCCTAGACGACGGAGGATGACACAGTCGCCGTGAACTTCATCGAGCCGCAGCAAATCGGGTTGCACATGGCAGTCCCGCACTCCTGACCAAGAGCCTTTCAAAGGATGATCCCGATGATGTGTCTCAAATGACGCGCCCGCATGAAGCCGGCGCAGCACATCAGTCAACGCCGCTTCAACTTTGGGTGACAGAACGCGTCTCCGGTAGTCGCGTTTGAACTGGGAAGTGCGGACAAGCAGCCGGGTCATCGCTTGAGGTCCTTCAGGAGGCCCTCAACCGAATTAAACCGCGGTGACCGCGAAACATCCTCCTGCAAGGCCCGCCGGGTGACTGTATTCGGCGTCCAGGTTTCAAAGACGAAACGATACACCTTTTGCTTTTCGCGCGCTGGGAGCGCCTTCAGCTGCCTGATGAGGAGTGTCGCGGTCTATCGGCAAAGAAGCCAGTCGCCTGCTCGTTGTCAACTGACCGCTGCACCACACTCTGCCCCACCACCATCCTTGCGCCCGGGCGGCAGCGGTCCAATAGTGACGACCATGATCGCCGCGGTTCAGTTCCGGAACTTCAAGGCCCTGCGCTCCGCCGCGGTAAAGCTGGAGCCATTCAATCTCGTGCTCGGCCCCAGCGGCAGCGGCAAAACCAGCCTGATCGAGGCGTTGCTGCGGCTGCGTTCACTTTCCGGCCGGCCGGTGGTCCACGCGCACGACCGGCAAAACCAGCCGCTGGACGGCCCGCAGATCGAGTTTCATTTTGACCCGCCGTTTCAGAATGTGCGCGTGACCCTCGGTTGCGCGGCGAACGAGTCTGGCTGCAATCTCCTGATCGTGGATCATCCGCCTGGTATCATGGGCGAAGGGCAGTGGGCCGAACTGCGGACGCGACTGCAGGGGATCCGGGCCTATCGGTTCGACCACACCGCGATGGGCGGCTCCGCCCCGCGCCGCGCCGGGGAGGAACTGGCCTCGAACGCCGGCAATCTGACCGCGGTGCTGGCCAGGCGCCGGGAGCAGGCCCCGGCAGTGTTCGCGCAGCTCGAGGAAGATTTTCGGCGCATCATGCCCGAGTTTGCCGGGCTCGATTTTCGCGCCAGCGGTGATGACCGGGTGCAATTGGTGGCGCGACTCAAGGACAGCCCCGAATGCCTGCCGGCGGAGAATCTATCCCAGGGCACTCTCCACCTGCTGGCGATCCTATGCCTCGCGCACGATCCCGCGCCGCCGAGCATCGTGTGCCTGGAGGAGGCCGATCGCGGCGTGCATCCGCGCCTGCTGCGGGAGGTGCGCGACGCGCTTTACCGGCTCAGCTACCCGTTGGCGGGGGATACGGCGCGCCCCGCCGTGCAGGTGATCGCCACGACGCATTCGCCCTACCTGCTCGACCTGTTCCGCGATCATCCGGAGGAAATCGTGCTCGCGCACAAGCAGGGCAACGCCGCGACCTTCGAACGGCTGGCGGAGCGCGCCGATCTGCTTGAGCTGATGAAGGAGACCAACCTCGGCGACCTCTGGTACAGCGGCATCCTTGGCGGCGTGCCGGGGGAGTAGGCACCACGGAACGCACGGAATACACAGAAAGCTATTATGTCACCGACTTGTCATTCTGAGCGAAGCGAAGAATCCAACATGCTATTGTGGAGAGCCCGCGTCCTTGCGGGCCGCGGCCGGTGGGGCCGCGATCCCTCCCTTCATTCCGTGTTTTCTGCGTATTCTGTGGTCATCCCCGCATGAAGCTCGCGCTGCTCAGCGAATCGCCGGCGGACGAGGCGGCGCTGGAGGTGTTGGTGGGCTACGTGCTCGGCGTTCCCTTCGGGCGCGTGGCGCCCGCCCTGCGCGCCCGCGGCTGGCCGTCCGTGGAGCAGTTGCTGCCGGCGATTCTGCGTCATCTTTATTTCAACACTGACGCCGACGGTCTGGTGGTCGTGGTGGACTCGGACGACTCCGTGGTGCACAACTCGGCCCACGAGGCGCCGGGATATCATCACCCCGGCTGCCGGATTTGCCGGTTGCGCACGGTTTTTCGGCGGGTCTTCAAGAATCTGCCCCCCGCCCGCGGCCGCCAGCGCGTGCTGCGCGCGGTGGGCCTTGCGGTGCCGGCGGTCGAGGCCTGGTATCTGTGCGGGCGCGATACCTCGATCACCGAGGCGGCGTGGACCGATGGCCAGGAACGCGGCCGGCCGCCCTACACCCGGCGAGAATTGAAATGGCGGGTCTATGGCACGGAGCGCCCGACGCTGCCGTACGAGATCAAGCGGGCCGTCCAGGAGGTGACGCGCCACCACGGCGATGTGCGCCGGCTGGAAAATGATTTTCCGCAGGGGTTCGGCGCACTGGCCCGGGATTTACGGAGCTGGCGGGTGACGTAGGTCGGGCTTGATGCCCGACGCGTCGGAGATAAACCCCGACCTACCGATTGGCCGCAGGATGGGGCGCGTTGGTTTGAGGTAGGGACGGACCGCCGGGCCATCCGCGAACGTCCTGACGGCGCGCCCGGCGGTCACGCCCTACCACCAATGCCCGGCGCGCCCAGCCGCCGAGGCGGTCGCGCTCGTCGCCGCCGAGGCTTCGCACTCGTCGCCGCCGAGGCTTCGCACTCGTCGCGGTCGCGCCCTGACACCAAAAGCGCGGCTCGTCCGGATGACTCGCCCTTCCTGATTTGCCATTAATCGCCCCAAGGTAGGGCTTGCCCGCGACCGCCGGACTCGCACAGTTTAAACCGGTCTTCCCCGCATGAAATTACCCCGTGTTTCACTGGCTGCGCTGCTGGGCGCGCAGGCTCAAGTCACATTCAACGACTGTGCGGCGAAGTTCATGCTGATTGCCCTGGCGCAGCAGCTCGCGCGGCAGGCGGGGTCGGATGCAAAGCCCACGATCTCCCTGATCGCGGCGTTGCTCATTCTGCCCTACATCCTCTTCGGCCCGCTGTGCGGCTGGCTGGCGGACCGTTTCTCCAAGCGCACGGTCATCAATGGTGCCCTCGTCCTGCAAATCGTCGTGCTGGGGCTGCTGGTGGGGGCGGTCTGGCTGAAATTTTACTGGGGCATGCTCGCGGGCTTTTTCCTGCTGTCAGTGCAGACGGCGATTCTGGCGCCGGCCAAGCGCGGCATCATCCTCGAATATGTCGGGCCGGAACGGCTGTCGCGGTATGTGGGCTACATGGAGATGTTCACCATCACCTCGATTCTGGTCGGTTCATTTGCGGGCGGCTGGATGTTTTCCCACTGGCTCCAAGCCGGCGGGGATCCCTGGCGGGCTGCCTTGCTGGTCTGTCTGACTCTCTGGGTGCTGGCCGGGGTGGCGTGGGCGATATTTCAGGCCGCGCAGCCGACGCCGGCCCAGACGAACACCCCCTTTGCCTGGAGTCTGCTGGTCCGGCATTTCACCCTGTCGGTCGAGGTGTGGCGGGACCGGCCGCTGTGGCGGGCGACCGGGGGCATTTGCTTCTTCTACGGCGTGGGGGGCTTTGTCTCGGTGCTGCTGCCCCAGGTGGCTTATGAAATGGACGCCGGGGGCGCGCGGACGGGGGCGGTCTCCAGCCTGATGCTCCTGATGGTGGGGGTGGGGACGCTGATGGGAAATTTGTTCGCCGGATTATTTTCGCGGCGGGGCATCGAGTTGGGCCTGGCGCCCCTCGGAGGGATTTTGCTCGCCGGGGCTTTGTTGCTGCTGGGCTTCTCCACCCCGGGCACGGCGTGGTTTATGGCGCTGCTCATCACGGCGGGTTTTTCGACCGGACTTTTTTTGGTGCCCCTGTACGCGTTCATTCAGAATTCCGCCGGCGACCACCGGCGCGGCCGGATTCTGGCGGGGGTGAGTTTGCTCGACAGCCTGGCGGGGCTGGGCGTCAGCGGGCTTTATTGGCTGGTGGCGAGCGACGCGAACCTGGGTTGGACGTCCGCCATGCAATTCTTCCTCCTCACCGGCGTCACGCTCTGCATGGTGGCCTACGGCTTGTGGCATCTGCCCCATCAGACGGTCTGCACCGTGATGCGGCTGATCGGCCCGCTCTTTTATCAAGTGAAGGCCAAGGGTCGGGCGCATGTCCCGTCGTCGGGCGGGGCGCTCGTGATCTGCAACCACCTCTCCTACGTCGACGCCGTGGTCTTGCAGCTCGCCTCGCCGCGCCCCCTGCGCTTCGTGGTCTTCGCCGGTTTCGTGAAAAGCCCGGCCGTGCGTTTTCTCTTCCGCGCCTCCGGGGTCATTCCAGTGACGGCCAACAAACCGATGAAGGGCATCCGCCTCGCGGCCGAGGCGGCCAAGTTGGGCGAACTCGTCTGCGTCTTCCCGGAGGGGGCGATTTCCCGCACCGGGCAGTTGATGGTGCTCACGCGCGGGTTCACCCGGATCGCCGAACTCGCGCAGGTCCCGGTCGTGCCGGCGGTCCTCGACGGACTGTGGGGTTCGATCTACTCCTTTGCCGGCAATACCTACCTGTGGAAATCCCCGCGCCTGATGCCGACGCCGGTGTGTGTGATCTTTGGGCAACCGATTCCACCCGAACGGGCCGATCGCGCCCTGGCCCGCAAGGTCATGCTCGACCTCGCTGAGGAAGCCTTTCAGGAGCGTCCCATCCTGAGCCGTCATCTGGCCCGCGAGGTGGTGCGCTCGCTGTCGCGGCGACCGTGGCACGTGGAAATCGTGGACCGCACGGCCGAGCGCCGACCCATGACGGCGGCGCAGTTGCTGGCCGCGGCCGCCGCGCTGTCCCGCCGAATTCGGAAAACCATCCCGGAAACCCGCATCGGCATTGTGCTGCCGCCCGGCATCGGGGCCCACATTGCCAACCTGGCGGTGGTGTGCGCCGGCAAGATCCCGGTCAACCTGAACTTCACCGCCGGCCCCGCGGCCAGCGAGGCCAGTATGCGGATTGGCGAAATCAAGACCGTGATCACGGCCGATGCGATGCGCAGCAAGGCGCCCAATTTCCCGTTTCCCGAAAATTCCCTCGATTTGAAGCAGGAACTCACGGCGATGGGCGGCAAGCGGGCCATCTTCCCCTGGCTGCTGGCGGCGTGGTTGCTGCCGAACCAGTGGATGGCCGACTTGCTCGAACTGCCCCGCACGGGGGATCGCGCGGAAGCCGCGCTCCTGTTCACCAGCGGCAGTTCCGGTGAGCCGAAGGGCGTGATACTGACGCATCGTAATATTCTGGCGAACTGCACGCAGATTTCCTCGCTCTCCATTCTGCCGCATACGGCGGTCATGCTGGGTTGCCTGCCGATATTCCATTCGTTCGGTTTTACCGCCACGCTGTGGTACCCGCTGCTGCGCGGTTGCAGTGTGGTCACGGTGCCCAGTCCGCTCGATACGCGAAAAATTGCCGAGTCCATCCAACAGGAAAAAGCCTCAGTGCTGCTGGGGGCGCCGACCTTTATCCGGCCGCTGCTGAAAAAGGCGACGAAGGAGGAGCTCAAGTCACTCAAGCTCGTGGTCACGGGCGCGGAAAAATTGCACATGGAGCTTTACGATGCCTTTTTCGCCGCTTTCGGCATCGAGATCCTGCAGGGCTACGGTCTCACCGAGACCACCCCCGCCTCCAATCTCAACCAGCATCATCCGCCCATCACCACCGCCACCGCTGAGCCGCAACTAGGCAAGAAGACCGGGGCGGTGGGCCGGCTCCTGCCCGGCATGACGGCGCGCATCGTCGATCCCGCGACCGGCGAGGAGTTGCCCATGGGCGAGACCGGCATGGTCTGGATGCGGGGCGCCAATGTGTTTCCGGGTTACCTCAAGGATGACGAGAAAACCGCCGCAGCCTTCAAGGACGGTTGGTTCATCACGGGCGATCTCGGCCGGTTCGACGAGGACGGCTTTCTTTTCATCGAGGGCCGGCTTTCCCGCTTCTCCAAGATCGGCGGCGAGATGGTGCCGCACGGCACGATCGAGCAGCGCATCATTCAGGACTTTGGCTGGGACGAGCACGAGGGCCCGCCGGCCGTGATTGTCGGCGTGCCCGACGCCACCAAGGGCGAGGCGATTGTGCTGCTCACGACCCAGGAAGTCACGGGGGAGCAGCTGCGCGCGAAGCTCTTGGAGGCCGGCCTGCCGAATCTTTGGATTCCCCGCATCATCCGGCGCGTCGAAAAAGTCCCGATGCTCGGCACCGGCAAGACGGACCTGAAGGCCTGCCGGTTGCTGGCCATCGAGTTGACGAAGGATGTCGCTGGCGGGTAGGGGGTGGAGCGCCGCCGGGGCTAGGGCGTATCTTCAAACATCCGCTGCTCCGCCCGTTTGCCGGATGGAGGGCCGGTCTCCGCACCGGCCGCGGGCGGCGGCCGGTGCGCCAGCCCGGACGGTACGGAGACCGCCCCTCCAAAAAATTTCGCGCTGCAGCGGGTTTGAAGGCGCGCCTTAGCGGGTTTGGCTGGCCGGAGGGCCCGCGTCCCTGCGGACCGCGGTTCGCCGGGACGAATGCCCCCCACCAACGCATCGTGCGCTTGCACGGCCGCCGGCATCGCCTGTAAACAGGCTCCTGCAAATGTCAGCCAAGCACGCCCTCGCCACCCGCCAGCTCAAGCGCCGTCTCGGTCCGCGCGTCGACACTTCGACCAAGGGCTGCTGGGCGGCGTCCTTCGACAGCAGCAAGATTTCCTTTCTCCCCGTCGCGGTCATCTCCCCCCGCGCGGAACAGGAAATCGGCGTGGTGCTCCAGCTGGCCAATAAATACCGCGTGCCGGTGACCGTGCGCGGCCGCGGCACTACCTTGATGGGTTCAGCGGCCCCGGTCCGCGGGGGCTGGGTGCTCGACATGCTGAAGCTGAAAAAGATCAGCATCGACGCCGACGCCGGCCTGGCTCACGTCGAGGCGGGAGCAACCACGGGCAACATCCAACGGGCGGCGGAGGCCAAGGGCTGGTTTTATCCCCCCGATCCGTCGTCGAAGGAATACTGCACCATAGGCGGCAACATCGCCTGCAATGCCGGTGGCATGCACGGGGGCAAATACGGGGTGACGCGCGACTTTGTCGTCGCCCTGCGCGGATTCCTGCCGACGGGCGAGTTGGTGCAGTGGGGGACGGCGACGAAGAAATTCGCCGCCGGTTTCAATCTGCGCGATCTCTGGATCGGCAGCGAAGGCATGCTGGGCGTCGTCACCGGCGCGGTGCTCAAACTTATCCCGCAACCGGCGGCACGCTGGACCTTGCTGACCGCCTTCACCGACGAAGTGGCGGCACTGAAGGCCGCGCGGGTGCTGTTCCGTTCGCGCGTGCAGCCGGCGATCTGCGAATTTCTGGATCGCGAGAGCGTGCTCTGTGCGGAACGGGCCACGGGCCGGACGGTGTTCCCGGGCCAGCCCTTCGACTCGGCTCAGGGCGGGGCCGCGCGGCCGGTTATCCTGCTGGAGTTTGCCGGGGCGGTGAGCGAGGTGGAGGATTTGAAATTCGAGGTGCTGGCCTGGGCCCGGGCGCAGGCGTTGGCTTTCCAGGAGGCGCGCAACCGCGACGAAGTCGAGCAGCTCTGGGCGGTCCGCCGCAAGTGCTCGGGCGCCATGTTCGAGTTGGGCGATGCCAAACTCAACGAGGACATCGTCATCCCGATGCGCAACTACGAGAAGTTCGCCCGGTTTCTCACGCGGCTGAAGCGCGAGTCCAGGTTGCCCATCCCCACCTTCGGCCATGTGGCCGACGGCAACCTGCATGTGAACATCATGTATCACCGCGCCAACCCAACGGAGACCAAGGCGGCCGAGGCTGCGGTGCAAAAGCTGATGGAGACGGTCGTGGCCCTGGGCGGAGCGATATCCGGTGAGCACGGCATCGGACTGGCGAAGACGCCCTTCCTGCGCCTCCAGCACCGGCCGGCACAGGTGAAAGCGATGCAGGCGGTCAAGCGGGCCCTCGATCCGCGCGGCATTTGCAATCCCGGCAAGATGTTCGAGGTGGTGCGGATTTGGCAATACCCCAAGCTGCAGATCAAGCTGCCGTGGGATCACAAGTGACGGAGCGGCTTGGGCCAACGGTTGACGCGGATTCTATTCATGGAGGGTCCGTCTCCTGACGGACCGCGGACGGCGACCAGGGCGAGCGCGCGGACGATCGGAGATCGTCCCTCCAGAACATTGCTACGGCTGCGGCAGCACGAGCACCTCGACGCCCGACGCGGCGGCCTTCGCGCGGAACACCTGCTGGGTGGCCGTCTTGAAGTCCTCGGGCTTGGCGTTGGGAATGTCGGTGAAGGTCTGCGGATTGCGGTCCACGAGGGGAAACCACGAACTCTGCACCTGCACCATGATGCGGTGGTTCCGGCGGAAGGTGTGGTTCACATCGGGCATGGTGAAATTGAGCGGCTCCATCTTGCCGGGCGTCATGGCTTCGGGCTTTTCCCAACTGCGACGGAACTTGGCGCGCATCGGCTCGCCGCGCAGCAACTGCTGATAGGCCCCCATGCGAACCGCCGGGGACTCGACCACTCGCTTGCCTTCGGGGGACTCCACCTTGTCCGGATAGTCGGGCGGATAGACATCAATGAGTTTCACGACGAAGTCCGAGTCCGTGCCGCTGGTGGACACGAATAACTTGGGCGAAACGGGACCGGCAATGGTAACGTTCTCCTCGAGCGGCTCGGTCTGATAGACGAGCACATCGGGCCGGCGGGCGGCGAAGCGTTGGTCGTCCACCATGTAGCGCTGCGGCACGGTGGCGGTGGTGTACTCGGTAAAGGGGACCGGATGCGCCGGGTCGCTGACGTAGGCGTCGAAGCCCTCGCTCTCCGCCGGGGGGTCGAAACTGAGCTTGCCGCCGGCGTGGAAATAAAGGGTGCGCGGCTTCGCCGGCGCCGGCGGCCAGGCCGGGTATTGGCGCCAGACATTCGTGCCGGTTTCGAACACGTAGGCTTCCGGCAGCACTTCCTTCTTGTCCTTCAAGTAATGTTCGAAGAACGGAAATTGAATCTTGGTCCGGAAGTATTCACTCGTCTTGGCGTTGAACGTCACATCGCCGAGGTGGTCACCGTCGCTGCGGGCCCAGCCGCCGTGCACCCACGGGCCGATCACGAGGCGGTTGTCGGTGCCGGGATTTTTCTCCTCGATCGAGTGGTAAGTCTTGAAGGGGCCGGACAAATCCTCGGCATCGAACCAGCCTCCGACGGTGAGGACAGCGCACGTGATGTTTTTCATGTGCCGGGAAAGGTCACGGGCCTGCCAGTAGGCGTCGTAGGTGTTGTGCTGGACCTGGTCGACGAAGAGCGGGTTTGCGCCCTTGAGAAAGTTTTTGTCCAGGTTGCCGATGGCTCCGGCCCGCAGGTAGAAATCATAGCCGTCGGGCGTGCCCATGTCGAAGGGGACGGTGACCTTGGCCGGCAACTGGGGCTCGGGAAACGGCTTGAACGAAGTGTAGAACCCGAAGTTAGCGGCCAGCATGAAGGCGCCCCCGTGGTAACCATCGTCGCTCATGAACAGGTCGGTCATCGGCGCCTGTGGTGAGGCGGCCTTCAGTGCCGGGTGCGAGTCGATGATGCTGGCTGACGTGTAGAAGCCGGGATACGAGATGCCCCAGATGCCGACCTTGCCGTTGTTGTTTGGCACGCGCTTCAACAGAAACTCGATGGTGTCGAAGGTGTCAGTGCTGTTGTCCACATCCGCTGGTCCATGCTTTACGGCGATATGCGGCGCCATTTCGATAAACTCGCCTTCGCTCAGATAGCGGCCGCGCACATCCTGGTAGACGAAAATATAGCCGGACTTCTCGAATTCATCGGAGGGTCCGAGCTTGGGCTTGTAGACGTCCTCCCCGTAGGGCGCCACACTGTAGGGGGTGCGGTCCATCATGATCGGCCAGGTCTGCGCCGTATCCTTCGGCAGGTAGACCGAGGTGAAGAGTTTTTTTCCATCCCGCATCGGGATGCGGTATTCATATTTGGTATAATTCGCCTTCACATAATCCTCCTCCGGCACGGCGGGCACGGCGGGAATGGCGGGCACGACCGACGCGCCCGGGGTGGCGGGCTTGGGGGTCTGCGCGTAGCTGGTGGCGGCCAGAGGGCCGGTGACGAGGACAAGGCAGATTCCGAGGTAACAGACAGATCCTTTCATAGGGTATGCCGGGGGGGCGCGAAAATGTCTGCACAGCCTGCACGGCGCTGTCAGCAAAGAAGCAAGCGGGGCGGATACTACTCCGTTATTGAGATTCGCGTAATAGCCTGAACGGATCTGCAGAGGTGGAGGGTCGGTCTCCCGACCGACCACGGCCCGTCGGGAGACGGGCCCTCCAATAACTGACATGATTGTCCTCACAACGTCAGTTTATCTGGCGAGACCCAATAGGTGCTTGGGGGCGCCTGCCGCTACGCCGCCTCGGCCGCTTCCGGGGAGGTGGGTCGATTGCTGACGTTGTTCCCGTCATTGGGCCCGAGCCGCCAGCCCGCATAACCGACAAAGTCCCGGACCCACGCGGGCTGAGAGTCATCCAGCACTGCCAATATATCGTGACGAGTGTGAAATATGCGGGCTAGAACATGGCGGAGGACAGCACGGTGAGCGCCCCCATGGTCAGGAAAGAGCAGTGCAACGCCCCGACAAACTCCGCGTGGTCGGACTGCGGCCGGTCGCCCAGATAGAACGCGGTCAGCAGCGACGCGAGAGCGATCCCGAAGCTCCACGCCATCATCTGGGCCGTCAGCGCGATGCTGTTGGCCATGCTGGCATCGCGGTCAGAGGTGTCGGCATGGACCAGGGTGTTCATGCTGGTGAACTGCAGGGCCACCGCCACCAGCCACGGCATCAGCCGCTTGGTCTGGTCGCTCGCGGACGGGGGCACTGGGGCTGGTCATGCCCCGGAGATAGCCGGGTGGGCGGGGGAGGCAAGCGAGCGCGGGCATTAAGTCAACTGCCACTTCACGGTCGCTCCTCTAAGTTGTTTTGGGTGTTTTTTCCATTGCCGAGCGCTGGGGCGCTCCCTCTAGTTTTCCTCTTTCTGCTCAATGTATCTTAAGGCGCTAAAACTACACGGCTTCAAAAGCTTTGCCGACAACACGACGCTCAGCTTCGAACCGGGGGTGACCGCGATCGTCGGGCCCAACGGCTGCGGCAAGAGCAACATCGCCGACGCCATTCGCTGGGTGCTGGGCGAGCAGAGCGCCAAGGCCCTGCGCGGCGGCAAGATGCAGGACGTCATTTTCGAGGGCGCAGACACCCGGAAGGCCGCGCAGTTTTCCGAGGTCGCGCTGGTGATGACCGACTGCGAAAAGCAGCTCGGCAGCGATTTCCATGAAATCGAGATCATGCGCCGCGTGGCCCGCGACGGCATGGGCGAATATTATTTCAACGGCCAGCCCTGCCGGTTGAAGGATATCAACAAGCTTTTCATGGACACGGGCGTGGGCCGGACGAGCTACTCGATCATGGCGCAGGGCCAGATTGACCAGATCCTGTCCTCGAAGCCCGAGGAACGCCGCGTGGTGTTCGAGGAGGCCGCCGGCATCACCAAATACAAAAGCCAGCGCCGCGAGGCGATGAACAAGCTGGCCCTGACCGATCAGAACCTGGCCCGCGTCTCCGACGTCATCGCGGAGGTCGCCCGCCAGATCGGCTCCCTGAAGCGCCAGGCCGCGAAGGCCATGCGCTTCAAGCGGGTCAACTTCCGCCTCCGCCATCTCGCGCTGGCCCAAGGGGGCTTCCACTGCAACCAGCTCAGCACGACGCTCGCCGACCTCGAGGGCCGCGTGGCCGTCCTCCGCGGTGAGGCCGCCACGCGCCGCAGCTCACTCGAGGAACGCACCCGTTCCCTCGACGAGAAGAAGGCCGCCCGCAGTTCGCTCAACCAGCGCGTGCAGGATGCCCAGCAGGCCGTCTTTGATCTTCGCTCCCAGAAGGAGCAGGCGGAGAACGCCGCCGGCCTGGCGCAGGTGAAGCGCGCCGGCCTGGCCGAGCGCCTCGCCGCCGGACAGGATGACCTCGTCGAACTCGAGATGCAGCTCCGCGAACTCGCCTCGCAGGTGGACACCGGCGCCCAGGACAAGCAGATGCAGCTCAGCCTGCTGGGCAGCTCCGACGCCGTGTTCCAGGATCGCAACCGCGAGCTGGCCATCTTCGAGGGCGAACTGACCAAGGCCGAGCAGCAGCTCAGCGCCGACAAGTTCCGTCTCCTGCAGGTCGAGAGCGCCGTCGCCCGCCACCGCACGGAAAGTTCCGGCCTCGAGGTCGACGCCCGCACCAGCCAGAACAAGTTTGATCAGCTCTCCACCGAGCTGGCGCAGCTCCGCGCCGCCGTCGCGGCGGCGGGTGAAGCGCTCGCGCTGGCCCGGACCCGCGCCGGGGAAGCCCGGGCCGAGCAGAGCCGCAGCAGCAACGAGGCCCAGGCCGCCCAGGCCGCCCTTCAGGCCGCGACCCAGGGATTCCGCGAAGGCCAGCGCAAGCTGCAGGAAGTCGACCGCAGCCTCGCCCAGAAGACCGCCCGGCTGAAGCTGCTCCAGCAATTGCAGGAAAAATGGGAGGGTTTCGGCGAAGGCGCCAAGGCCCTCCTCCAAGGCCGGTTCGCCGCCGAACTGGGCGGGCAAAAATTCACCCCGATCACGTCCGGCCTCGAGGTGCGCGGCGAATACGCGAAGGCCCTGGAGGCGCTCCTCGGCGCTTCGGTCGAGGCCATCACAGTGGCCGATCTGGCCACGGCGCAAAAAATCCTGTCCCGGCTTGAGGGCGAACAGATTGGCAGCGTGTGCCTCCAAATTCCGGAAAGCAGAGGGCAGACGACCGGGGTCAGCCTCCCGGCTGGCCTGCGTCCGGCGACCGACGCCGTGGCCAACCTGGACGAGGCCCATCCGGCGGTCTCGATACTTTCCGCCTGCTATATCGCCGACGACCTCGGCGCATTCCTTGCTTTCTGGCAGGCGAATCCCCCCTTCAACTTCCTGATGGTCGCGACCGCCAAGGGCGAACTCGTCGACCGGCGCGGCCTGATTTTCGGCGGCTACAACAAGAAACCGGCCAACAGCATTGTCCAGCGCGAGGTCGACCTGCGCCAGACCGGCAAGGCCGTCGTGGCCGACCAGAAGGCGCACGACGAGCAGCGCGCGCTGATCGACCAGCTGACGGCCGCCCTGGCCGAGGCTGAGGCAACCTTGGAGCAGAAGCGCAAGGATGTGCTCGCCGCGTCGCAGGTCGCCGCGGCCATCACCACCGAGGAAAAAAACGCCCAGCGCACGCACGACGAAGCGGCCCATCGCCTCACCCGGATGGAGCACGAACTGGCGAACCTCCAGCGCGACCACGACGAGGCGCTTATCCGGTTGGCGCAGGCGCAGGTCCAGCTCGCCGAGGCTGAGGCCGGGGTCAAGGCGCAGAAGGAGACGATCACCGCCACCGAGGCCGCCATCGTGGAGAAACGCACCGGTCGCGACGGGAAGAAGGAAATCCTTTCCCAGGCGCGCCTGGAACTGGCCGAGCGCCGGCAGAAGGTCGAGGTGCTCGACCGCGGCCTCAGCGAAATGAGTCGCCGCCGGTCCCAACTCGACGAATTGCTGGTGCAGCGCCAGATCGAACTCGAGACCTGGTCCGAACAGGTGACGCAGCTCGCGCAGGCAGCCGCCGAGCAACTGCGCCGGGGCGGCGAGGTGGTCAAGACCCTCGCGGTTGCCCAGGAAAACGTGGAGCAGGTTCGCGGCGAATTGCAGACCGTCGAGCAGGCCATCGCGACCGTCGAGCAGGGCCTCACCTCGATCCGGGACGAAGCGGACTCGTCGCAGGCGGACCTGACCAAACACGAGGTGCAGGTGGCCGAGACCCGGGCCCGGGTGCAGTTTCTGCACGAGGAAATCACCCGGGAGTTCCAGGCCGATGTCGCCACCCTGGACTGGAAGCAACTGCTCTGGCAGGCCGACGATGAACCGGCGGGACTGCGTGAGCTGGATTTGGATGAGGAGGAAGAGCTCGCGCCCGGAGGGCAGAAGGCGTCCTCCTTCGCCAAGGCTACGGAGGACAAGGAGGACGGCGAACCGGCGACGGTGCCCGGATCAGCCAAAATCAAGAGCCGGAAATCGAAAATCAAGCAGAAGGGCGAACCGACCGACGCCGACTTGGCCGTGCTCGACGAGACCAACTGGGACGAGGTGAAGGCCGAGGTCACAGCCCTCCGTCAGCGCATCGGCGCGATGGGCGCAGTCAATCTCGTGGCGATCGAGGAATATTCCGAACTCAAGCAGCGCTATGAGTTCCTGCAGACACAGAGCGACGATCTCACGGGCGCCAAGGCGCAACTCCTCAAAGCCATCGCTGACATCAACCAGACCTCGCTCGAGCAGTTCCAGGTCACCTTCGATCAGATCCGCAAGAACTTTGCCCATACCTTCCAAATCCTGTTTGGCGGTGGTCGGGCTGAGATCGAGCTGGTGACGGCGGAGGATCCGCTGGAAAGCGGTATCGAGATCGTGGCGCAGCCGCCCGGCACCAAACTCAAGGGCATCACTCTACTCTCGGGCGGCCAGAAGACGCTGACGGCAGTGGCCCTGCTTTTTGCGCTCTACATGGTGAAGCCGTCGCCGTTCTGCTTGCTCGACGAGTTGGACGCGCCGCTCGACGAGTCGAACATCCACCGTTTCACGAACCTGCTGAAGCAATTCGTGCAGGAGTCGCAGTTCATCATCATCACGCACAACAAAAGCACGATTGCCACGGCGGACGCCATCTACGGCGTGACCATGCAGTAGCGCGGCGTGTCGAAGACGCTGTCGATGAAGTTTGACCAGGAGATGGCCGTGGCCGAGGCGGTGCCGGTCACGATCGCCGACGCAGTGCGCAGTGCAGCGCCGACGGTGCCGTCGGCCGGATAGGGCGTAAAATCCAACCTACAGGTCGATCGCCAGATAGGACCTGTTGGCTTGAGGTAGGGACGGACCGCCGGGCCGTCCGTAAACGTCGGCATGCCGCGGTCACGCCCTACCACGAAAACCACGGCTCGTCCGGAGGACTCGCCCTACCATCAATGCTTTATCGACAGCGTCTTCGACACGCCGCGCTCCTGCATGGTCACGCCGTAGATGGCGTCCGCCGTGGCAATCGTGCTTTTGTTGTGCGTGATGATGATGAACTGCGACTCC
>JANMVS010000078.1:0-7975 GCA_031392885.1 Verrucomicrobiota bacterium | reverse complement strand
CAGCGACACATTCAGTTCTTCCGCCACGCGGCGCGCCACCGAGGTCGCCGCCACGCGCCGCGGCTGCGTGCAGGCGATCTGGCCGCGTTCGCCGCGACCCGCCACGAGGCACATTTTCGGAATCTGGGTGGTTTTGCCCGACCCCGTCTCGCCCGCCAGAATCAGGACCTGGTGGTTCTGGATGGCCGTGATGATCTCATCCGCCCGGGCGCTGATGGGCAGCTCGGGCGGATACTCGATCCGGAAAGGCCAGGGTTTCTTGGAACGCGGGGGCATGGCTTAGGAAAACGCCGCCAAACTCTGCAATTTCGAGCGCAGGAGAGGCAACCGTTGCTGGCTGGCTGAGTCGGAAGGCAGATGACCCGAGAGTGTTTCCAGAAAAAAGGGCACCGCGATTAGTTCGCGCACAGCGGTCGCTACATAGCTGCGGAGTCCGTTGTCGGCCTGAGCGACCTCACCTGCGATTTCCGCCCGGCCGTCCACAACGGTCACGAAGTCCTCAAGATCAGTGCTGTAGTAGTCGCCATCGCCCAGGTTAGGCAGCAGCATGGACGTTCAGGCGCTGAGAGAGTTCAGCCTCGGCAAACGCGCGTTCGCGGGCGCGGCCGATGCGGAGCGCGTCCACCAGAGCCAGTAAGTCGTAGAGCGCCGGGTCGCGACGCGCTGCACCGGGCACACTCGGATAGAGCGGTTTCACGGCAACGCCCTGCACGGTCCCGGTGGGATCAGGCCAGACCGGCGGCAGTTGCTCAGTCTGCACCTGACCGGACATGACCGGTGCGGCCCAGGCGGTGGACATCCCACGGGTCACCTCCCGCGGATTGGCCGGAAAGGCGTGGGGCACGCCATGCACGAGGAAGTTGCAGAGCGCCACACGACGGACCTGCTTGGTTTCAGGCTCGACCAAACGGGCACCGGCCAGCCGGCGAACCGCCGCGTGAACTTCCGACGCACTCATGCCCAAAGCCACAGCCAAGTCGCCATAGCTCAACCGCTCGCCGTCAAGACAGAGCTTGAGCGCGACAACGATATCTTGTGGCTTGGTAAACATATAAATACGCTGTTTGCGAATAGCGAATGGTCAATATTTATCTTGCTGCAATGCCCTCCCTTGTCAGCTCGAGTCAGTCGCGGTCGCACTACACAGAATTTAGCGGGATTCTCCTGTATGATTCTTGCCGCCATTTTCCGTGCAGCCGACAGGAATGAATGGCCCACCCGTAGTCCGGTAACAGACTCGATTTCCCTAGGCGAACACGAACAGCGCGCGCATTCGAATCTCCCGTACGGGGCCCACGCACCCTTGCGGGGAAAAGGTTGCCTGGGCTGCGGGGGTATCGGCGGGACGGTCAGGGTCCCGCATTCGGGGGGGGCAGGAGCGGTGGGCTGGAACGGCGCCCGCCCCCCGCGCGGAAATCGAAAATCGGATTGTCCTGGAGATCGATCGAACAATCGTAAAACCGTATGGAAACCGTGACGATTTCACCCAAGTTTCAAGTCGTGATCCCGCAGAGCGTGCGGGAGGCCATGGGCATCCGCTCCGGCGAGAAGGCCCATGTCATCCCCTATCGCAATCGGATCGAAATCATCCCGGTGCGCGATATCCGCAAGCTCCGCGGCTTTCTGAAGGGCATCAACACCGCTTTCGTCCGTGACGCTGACCGGATATGAACGTGGTGGATTCGTCGGCGTGGCTGGCGTATTTCGCCGGGGAAAGGAATGGCGCCTATTTTGCCGAGGCGATCGAGGACACCGAACTGCTCATCGTGCCGTCGATTTGCCTCTATGAGGTTTTCAAGGTGGTTCTGCGGGAACGGGGGGAGGACGAGGCGCTGATTGCCGCCGCCTCGATGCAGGAGGGTCGAGTGGTTGACTTGGACGGCAACCTGGCAATCGAGGCGGCGGCGATCGGAAATGAAGAGGGGCTCGCCCTGGCGGACTCGGTGATCTACGCCATCGCGAAATTGCATGGCGCCACGCTTTGGACCCAGGACGAACATTTTGCCGGAAAACCGGGGGTCCGTTTCAAGCCGAAAGCCAAGCGGAATTGACCGGCGAACCTCGCCGTGAGTCCCGAATGCCCGTTGAGCTGCCAGGGGGAGTCGCCCACCACCTGGTCGGCGGCGGCGTTCCTCCCGCCGCGGGAGATTCTGGAAGAAAGCGGCGCTAGCGATTCACCGGCCGGCGCCGGGCGGGCCACTCCAACCGAGGGCAGACCGGATTCGGATCTCCCCTCGCTCAAGTCCGCCCGTTCTGGAATTGTGTCCCGAGACGAATCGCCCGACCCTGAAACTCGAAGAGAAATGTTCCGTTACTGCTCTTCAAATCCTCCAGCCACCAGCCCTGATCCCGCCAGAATAGACGCGCGTGGCGGCGAGACACGTCAGAGTCATGTGGCAACGGTCACCACGATTTCGAACAGTCTCGCGATTTGATTTCATGGGCTGGCGGGTTGTTCCGGCCAGTAGTGCATCGAGACAATAGCTCGAGGCTTTTGGACGCCGCTCAGGGCGTCCCACATCAATGGACCACCGTAACCACTCTTTAACGCTAAGCGGAAGAGAAAGTTTCTCGCCGCGCCCCGGCCCGACAAACTAAGGTCGGGTCATGTCCACCCCCTCCCCCACGCCGGCGGCCAAGGCCCTCAAGCGCGTCCTGACCATTTCCCGGCTCAACGGCTGGAGCGTGATCATCATCTCTGGACTCGGAGCATTGCTGGCGCTGGCCATGGGCGACCTGACGAGCGTCCTGATCGGCCTGCTGGTGGCGGTGGCGGGAGGCATGGAGGTACGCGGAAACACGCAGCTGAAACGCCGTGATCCCGACGGCATGAAATTGCTGGTGCGGTCCCAATTATTTCTGCTCGCCGTTATTCTGGTGTACTGCGCCAGCCGGCTCGGCAGTTTTGACGCCGACACGGCGATGGCTAATCTCACACCCGACATGGAAGCCATTTTGAAGGAAGCCGGGCTGGAACGGGCCGACATCCTGCCACTGGTCCGCACCACCTTTCTGGCCACCTATCTCGCGGTCGCGGCCACCTGCCTGATCTATCAGGGCGGCCTCGCACTTTTTTATCGGAGCAAAACCAAACTGGTCACGGAAGCGCTGACCGCCCCGCCACCGGTTCCGCCGGGAACCTCCTGACCTTTCACAGGTGATAACGGAGCTCGAAATTGGCATAAAAATCCCCGGATCAAGCTCCGGGGCATTGGTCAAACCAACGCCACCACACGACACACGGTGATTCATCTCTTATTTGTAGGAGCTTGCTTGCAAGCGATTCAAGACGTGGTCCGACAGCCCGAACCCTGAATCGCCTGCAAGCAGGCTCCTACATTTTGACCAAGCCGGAGTAGGCTTCGGGGTATCTGATCCACCGCGATGAATTCCTCCGTTCCCTCTGTATCGTTACGTTAAGATCGCCTGCCTTTATCCGTGACCATCGGTGCAATCCGTGGTCAATTCGCGACCGAGCTTCGTCCAAACCCACCCCCCGGAATCAATCTATCTTCCATGTCCAAGGAACGCTACATCGAGGCCAAGCAGAAGTGGGCGGAGAAACAACTGGCCCGCGGCTTCAAACCGCGCGCGGTCGCCGCGACCGACCGCCTGCCACCCGGGCAGAAACTCACCACCGGCTTCCCCGTGCTCGATCTCGGCGTGCAGCCGGAAATTTCCCTCCATGAATGGACGCTGACCGTCGACGGTCTCGTGGCGAATCCCGCCGTGCTCTCTTGGGCGCAGTTCAACGCCCTGCCGCAGGTGACCGATGAGAGCGATTTCCACTGCGTGACCTCCTGGAGCAAATACGACTGCACCTGGAGCGGCGTGGCGTTCACCTCGCTCTTCGAACTCGTGGCGCCGAAGCCGGAGGCGAAGTTCGTTTATTTCACCAGCTACGACGGCTATTCGACCAACGTCCCGCTCGCGCACTGCCTCGACGACGACGTCCTCGTGGCGACCCAGTTCGCCGGCGAGCCCGTCACGCGCGAACACGGCGGCCCGGCCCGCATCATCATTCCCAAGCTTTATGCCTGGAAGGGCGCCAAATTCGTCAAGAGCATCACCTTTCTCGCCGAGGACCGCCTCGGTTTCTGGGAAGTCCGCGGCTACCACAACGACGGTGATCCCTGGAAGGAAGAGCGGTACGCGTGAGGCCGGAGCCAAGCCAGTTTAACCACTAATCCACACTCATGGGCACTGATCCCGATTTGGATTTAACCGAAATACACGAACCACACGAAAGAAGAGAATTGGGTTAGCATTCGCTTCTGCAGAACTGACAATGGCTATGGAGTGTTTTCAAACCCGCGTTCGCTGGAAATCGATGGAGGACGGTCTCCGTACCGTCCGGGCTGACGCACCGGCCGCCGTCCGGGCTGGCGGACTGGCCATCGCCCGCGGCCGGTGCGGAGACCGTCCCTCCCGCTGGCATCCCGTTTGAGAAACCCGCGATTGAAGACACTCCCTAGTGTGCCATCCATCCTAAGCCTCTCCCATTCATCGCATTTATTTCGTGTGTTTAGGGTGTTTCGTGGTGACCTCTGATTGCATGAATCCGACTTAGTGTTCATTAGTGTCAATTAGTGGTTTCTCACCGCATTGTTTGATCGTCTTTTCCCCATGCCCCCCGCCTTTTTCCCCCAGGACATCATCATCAAGAAACGCGACGGCGGCGCCCTGACCAAGGAGGAGATCGAGTTCTTCGCCCGCGGCGTGACCGACGGCAAGTTCGCCGACTACCAGGCCACCGCTCTCCTCATGGCGATCTTCTGGCGCGGCATGACGCCGCAGGAAACCGCCTGGCTGACCGATGCCATGATGCGCTCCGGCGAGGTCATCGACCTGCATGACATTCCCGGCGCCAAGGTGGACAAACACTCCACCGGGGGCGTGGGCGACAAGGTCTCGCTCATCCTCGCACCGCTCGCCGCCGCCTGCGGCCTCAAGGTCCCGATGATGAGCGGCCGCGGCCTCGGCCACACCGGCGGCACCCTCGACAAGCTTGAGGCCATCCCCGGTTTTCGCGTCCAGCTCACGGTCCCGGAATTCCGCGCCATCTTGCTCAAGCTCGGCGCCGCGATGATCGGGCAGACCCCGCAGGTGGTGCCGGCCGACCGCAAACTCTACTCGCTGCGGGACGTCACCGGCACCGTGGAATGCATTCCGCTCATCTGCGCCAGCATCATGAGCAAGAAGCTCGCCGAGGGGATCGACTCGCTCGTGCTCGACGTGAAGTTCGGCAAGGGCGCGTTCATGAAATCGAAGGAGAACGCCCTGACCCTCGCCCGCGCCATGGTTGAGGTCGGGCGCGCCGCCGGCAAACCCGTGTGGGCCCAGCTCACCGCCATGAACCAGCCGCTCGGCCGCGCGGCCGGCCATACCACCGAGGTCATCGAATCCATCGAATGTCTCAAGGGCCGCGGCCCGGCCGACCTGATGGAAGTCACCTACGCGCTGACCGGTCATATGCTCGTCCTGGGCGGAGCCGCGCAGAACACTGCCGAGGCGCAAAAGCAAATGGAGGCCGCCATCGCCCATGGCACGGCCCTGGCAAAATTCCGGGCCATGTGCGTCGCCCAAGGCGGCGATCCGCGGGTGATCGACGACTATCGGATTCTCCCCACGGCGAAAAAACTTCTCACGGTCCGCGCTCCCGCCGACGCGAGCGGTTATGTCAGCGAGGTCGACGCCCTCAAATGCGGCCATGCCATCATGGCGCTCGGCGGCGGCCGCGCGGCGGTGACCGACCAGGTTGATCACGCCGTCGGCATCGCCGATCTCATCAAAATCGGCGAACCCGTGATCCCGGGCGCGCTGCTCTGCACGTTGCACATCAATGATGACGCCAAGGGCGCGCGCGCCGAGGAACTGATCCGGCAAGCCATCCGCTTTGCCCCCACGCAGCCCGAGTTGGAGCCGCTCGTGCAGGATTTAATTCAGTAACCCTCTTCGTGCCTAGCCCGGATATCCCGAGCAGCCGTGAATGCGGAAAAAGATTTGGCACAGGGTGTCGTATCGGTTGCGAGCAGAGTGTGAAATATCCGGGCTAGCGAGCGTGTTCAATTCCGTGTTACCCCGACGGTTTGCCGGTTGGAGGGCCGGTCTCCGCACCGGCCGCGGACGGCAGCCGTTCCGCAAGCCCGGACGGCGGCCGGTGCGTCAGCCCGGACGGTACGGAGACCGTCCCTCCATCGATTCCCCGCGACCGCGAATTTGAAAACACTCCCCAAGCCGCTTTCGCCCTCGAGGGTAAAAGAGGTTGTTTCCGGCCTGCTGCGGTTTCCCGGCCACGAAACGGCCACCGGCTACCGGCGCGAGCTGGATCTCACCACCGCCACCCTCCGCTCCGAACTCGGCCGGCCCGCCCGCGTGCGCTACGGGACCAACGTGACCGAGCTGCGAGATCCACCGGGTGCCGTCCGGACCCTGGGCCCGTTGGCCAGATGAAATTCGCCGGATTCGCACTACAGCCGGAGTGGTGTTGTCGATCCGCCCGAGCCGGCCGCAGGCTCTCGCGCCTCACGTCCCTCAACACAAGCTGCGGATGAGATCCATTTGCTCCTGGAGCTGCTGCGAGCAATGCAGGGGCACGACCACGGATTGCTTCCGGCCAGCCAGCAGATCTTCATTTACCGCCATGATTTCGTAGTCAAACCCCAGGCTTTTGCGGCCATCCCGAAAGTGCTCCACGCATTCGTCGAGCCGGTAATGCATCGCCTCGCCCGCACGCCAGAAATCCGGAATGGCAATGTAACCTTCTTCGCCAATCACATAGGCCCAGTTTCGCAGCTTACAACGGAACGAGGTTGCCAGCGTGGAAGTGGTCCCGGGAAACTCCAAAATGGCGATCAGATCATCCTCCACCCCATTGGGCGCCCGTCGGGCGGTGACTTTGAGGTCGATTGGGTTCGCCTGCTGGAAGAGAGCGGAAATCGCCACCGGATAGACCCCCATTTCCAGGAGACAGCCGCCGCCCAACTCGGCGGCGTATTCGCGGCGCTGGGCGTCGAACGGCAGTTGCGGATAACCGAAGTCCGCCTGCACCTGCCGCAGGCGTCCGATCCGGCCTGCCTGCACCCACTGCAGGGCCTGGCGCACGGCGGGCAGGAAATAGGTCCACATGCCCTCCATGAGGTAGCCGCCGGTCTCCGCGGCGACCGCCAGCAAGGTCCGGCATTCGGTTGCGTTCAGCGTGATCGGTTTCTCACAGAGCACGGCCTTGCCGGCCCGCAGGGCGGCGGACGCGTTCGCCAGGTGGTGCGAGTGCGGCGTGGCAATGTAGACGGCGTCAACTTCGCTGTCAGCAAACAGAGCCTCATAACCGCCGTAAGCGCGACCAATGCCGTGGTGGTGCGCAAACTCCGTGGCTTTCTCCGGTGAACGTGACGCCACGGCGACCAATTCACCGTTGGCGACAAACGGCATATCATGCGCGAACGAGCCCGCGATCCGCCCGGCACCGACCACGCCCCATCTGATTTTCTTCATGGTGGCCTCTCAGTGGGTCATCATCCGATGTTCGAGTTCCTCCAAGGTATACCCCTTGGTCTCAGGCATGAACCGGTAGACCAAGATGAGTCCGACAACCCCAAACATCGCGTAGAGCAGGAAGGTGCCGGCGTTACCCAGGGTCGCCAGCTCCCACGGAAACAGAAATTGCACCAAAAAACTGACGCCGGCGTTGAGGAAGCCGATCGCCGCCATCGCGAGGCCGCGAAGGTGATTGGGGAAGATTTCCGAGAGCACCACCCACATCACGGGGCCCAGCGACACCGCAAACGAGGCCACAAACCCCAGGATCCCGGCGAGTACCACATAAGGGTTCATGTGGATCGCCGCCTGCACGATCCGGTCTTCGTTCTGGCGAACTGGCTCCGCGCCGAGGTGAGCGGCCGCTTCCCTTTTAAAGTCCGCCTGGGTTTCTAAGCTGCGGTCCTGGAGCGACTGCAAGCGGGCCACCTCATCATTC
>JANMVS010000007.1:0-28025 GCA_031392885.1 Verrucomicrobiota bacterium | reverse complement strand
GTGGCGCCACCGCTCAGGACAGTGCCACTGTTGTTAACACCCGTGTAATACAACCCGGTGACATCCGTGGCCGTACCGGCAAACCCTACCGTGCTAATCCGCAGGCATACTACGGTAAGGGAAATAAGGGCGGCGGTTGGGCGCTTCAGACTCACGGTTTATTTATAGGGTATTTTACCTATATATCAATAAGAATACTACAATGGAATGCATCCTATTTATTATTAAATATTTATATCAATTAATAAGTTAGAATATGAGTAATTTCACCGCGGCTACCCCGGTTAACGCCAGCGCGGTGGCCTCAAAAACCCTCTGGTTCATCCGCGCAGCGGCATAACGTCCGAGCAGACATCCGGCAATCACGGCGGGGGCTAGTTGCAGATTCAGCCACAAACTATCCCGGTTGATGAGGCCCAGATTGACCATGAACGGCACCTTGAACCAGTTCAGCAGGAGGAAAAATACCGCATTCGTGCCAAGAAAGCCCAGCTTTGGCAGCCGCATTGCCAGCAGATAAATGGTCATGACTGAGCCGGCCGCATTGGCCACCAACGTCGTGAATCCGGCCAGCAGGCCCGTGCCGGCCGCCACCCAGGGCGTCGCCTGGGCCACGATATTTTCATCCGGTGCCTGCCGTGTCTTCCGCCAGTAGTGCAACCCAAGGAGCAGGGCGAGAATGCCGCCGAGCAATCGTTTCGTCTGCCCATCATCAATGTGCCCCAGCGCCAGCCAGCCGAGCACCACCCCCCCGGCTGTCCACGGGAAGAGTTTCCACAGATGACGCCACTCGGTGTGTCGCCGGTAGAGGAGGACACCGAATACATCGCCGAGGATCAGCAGGGGGAGAATGACGCCGGTCGCCTGGCGTGCGGGCATCGCATTAGCGAGCAGGCCCACGAACAGGATGCTCACCCCCGGCACGCCCGTTTTTGCGAGACCGACCATCACGGCCCCAGTGATCAGGAGGGCCCATTGCCAGGGTTCGTAACTCATGTGATCACCGTCTCTCGTTTTTGTCTGTCATTCATAGCGAAGCGAAGAATCCAGCAGGACAAACGCAAGCGCTCATCCTACCCTATTTTTGACCTGTCCCTATCAATTCCCGATATTGACCTGTCCCTATTAGTAGCGGACGCATCACTTCGCTCCGAAAGACAGACATAAGCTACGGGGCAATCCGTCCAGCATTCACCTGCAGCACCTGCCAACCCCCATCGGCCGCCGGCAGGCTCGTCCCCGTGGCAATCACCTGGGGCTCGCCTTCCAGTGACTCCCAAAATTTTCGTCGACGCTCCGGGTCGAGTTCGCCCAGCACATCGTCGCACAGCAGCACCGGCGTTATGCCGCCCTTCGCCTCGAAATACGCCGCTTGGGCCAGCCGCAGGGCAATGACCAGGCAGCGCTGCTGACCCTCGGAGGCAAACTGCTGCGCCGGCCGGCCGTTGAGCAACAAATCCAGATCGTCGCGATGCGGGCCGCGTTCCGTGGATTTCAGCAGCGTATCGCGCGGCCGGGACTTCACCAGTGCCGCTGCGAACTCCTCGTGCGCAGTGAATACCGTGTCCGGCACGTAAACGAGCCCGGCCGATTCACCTTCCGGGACCAGGCGGGAGTGGGCCACGCTGAACAGTTCGCTCAGTTCCGCCACCCCGGCGGCGCGCTTCGCGACCAACGTCACGGCGTGCGCCGCCAATTCGTGCTCGAAAGCTTCGAGTGCGTCCGCATCGCGTCCGCCTTGTTTGAGCAGCATGTTCCGCTCGGCGACGGCGCGGGTGTAGGATTGCAGCGCGGTCAGGTAACCGACGTCCATCGCCGCCAGGGTCAGGTCGAGCCAGCGGCGGCGCAGCGAAGGCGAGCCGCGCAGAAACTGGTTGTCGTGCGAGGAAAAGACGACCGTGGGAAACTTCCCAATGAAGTCCGCGAGCCGCGTCACCCGGCCCTGCTCCCACCTCACCTCGCGGCTTTGCGTCATCAGTGTGACGGTGATCCGGCTCTCCCCGAACCGCTCATGTTCAACGATGAACGCCAGGCCCGCCTGCGCCTGGCCGAGTCCGATCAAGGCCCGGGTCTCCGCCGCCCGAAAGGAGCGCAGCGCGGTCACATAGCCGGCCGCCTCCAGGAAATTAGTTTTCCCCTGCGCGTTGGCCCCACACAGGAAGGTCCTTTTTCCCACCAACCCGACCTCGACGAGCGGCAGATTGCGGAAACCCTGCAGGGTGATTTTGGAGAAACGCACGGGACCAGTCAGGCCATCGTCCCAGCCCCTGTCCATTTGGTTCTTGCGGAATGGCAAACCGGCGGCTTTTTGGACGCCTTTATGAGCAAAGACACCGCCTCCACCGAAGTTGCCGTGCTGAAGACCAGCTACGGCGAAATGACCCTCGCTTTCTGGTCCGACGTCGCCCCGGCGACCGTCGAGAATTTCAAGAAGCTGGCACGAGCCGGCTTTTATGATGGCACGGCCTTCCACCGGATCATCAAAGGCTTCATGATCCAGGGCGGCTGCCCCAACACCAAGGCGGGCAAGACCGGCATGCCCGGCACCGGCGACCCGGGCTACAAGATCAAGGCTGAGTTCAACAAGAAAGCCCACGTGCGCGGCGTCATCTCCATGGCCCGCTCCTCGCACCCTGATTCCGCCGGCTCGCAGTTCTTCCTCTGCCATGGCGACGCCAAGTTTCTCGACAACCAATACACGGCCTTCGGTCAGCTTATCAAGGGCGACGAGGTCCTGGAGCAGCTGGCCAACGTCCCGACGAAGTCCGGCGGCGGCGGCGAGAAGAGCACGCCCATCGACCGCGTCGCGCTGGAGAGCGTGACAATTGTGGCCCAGTCGTAAGGCGGCATCGAGCTTGGTTTGGGTGTGGCGGCGAGCGCCCGCGAGCAGACGAACCACAACTCGCTGGTGGTCGTGTCGACACGAAAGGCCGCCAGAAATCTTTACGGAAAAGTCCGGCTCAGGAGTCGAACCCCACCGCCTTGGCGACGGCGTCGTAGGTGATCCGGCCGTTGCGGGTGTTCACGCCGCGGGCCAGACCCTTGTGCTCGTTGAGCGCCCGCTCGATGCCCTTCTGCACCATCATGGCGACGAACGGCTCGGTGGCCTGCGTCAGACCCATCGTCGAGGTGCGGCCGACCAGCGCCGGCATGTTGGGCACCGCGTAATGGATGACGTTGTGCACCTTGTAGGTCGGCTTCTGGTGCGAAGTCGCATGAATCGTCTCGATGCAACCGCCCTGGTCGATGGCGATGTCGCAGATCACACTGCCCGGGCGCATCTGCGCGACCATCTTGGCGGAGACGACAATGGGGGCCCTGGCCGCCGGGATCAGCACGGCACCAATGAGCAGGTCGGCGTCGGCGACGGCGTGTTCGAGGTTGGCCGGATTGGACATGAGCGTGACGATGCGGCCGCGATATTCGGTATCGAGGGCCTCAAGTTTGCGCGTATCGAGATCGAGCACGGTGACACGGGCGCCCATGCCCGCCGCCATCTGCACGGCGTGCGCGCCGGAGTTGCCGGCGCCGACAACGACGACATGGCCGGGCATCGTGCCGGGAATGCCGCCGAGCAGCACACCGGAGCCGCCGAGCTGTGACTGGAGAAAATAGGCGCCAATCTGGATCGAGAGCCGGCCGGCGACCTGCGACATCGGCTTGAGCAACGGAAACTGCCCGTCCACGCCTTCGACGGTTTCGTAGGCGATGCCGAGGATGCCCTTGTGGCAAAGTTCCTTGGCCAGCGCCGGGCCGGCGGCGAGGTGCAGGTAGGTGAAGAGGGTTTGCCCGTGCTGCAGGTAGCCGTATTCGGCCGCCAGCGGCTCCTTGACCTTCAGAATCAGGTCGGCGCTTTTCCAGACTTTCGCGGCGGAAGGTGCCAGGGAAGCACCGGCGGATTTATATTCAGCATCGGTGAAGCCGGCACTGTCGCCGGCGGATTTTTCGATGATCACCTTGCCCCCGAGTGAGGTCACACGGCGGCACAGGCTGGGGGTCATCGAAACGCGGGTTTCACCGATCTTAATTTCTTTGGGGACTCCGATAATCATAGGCGCGTATGACACGGCATTCCCCGCTGGCACGCAATGCCGGAAGCAATGCCCGGCAAATTCCACTTGCCCTCGCCACCCCCGGAGCCCTTACCTGCCCGGATTAAGCCGCTGATGCCCAAACCCCTCACCCTCATCGTGGCCTGCGCCCAGAACCGCGTCATCGGCCGCGCGGGCCGTCTCCCCTTCCATATCCCCGAGGACATGGCGTGGTTTCACGCCAAAACCGCCGGCCAGACCGTCGTGCTCGGCCGGATCTGTTTTGAAACCTGGCCCAAGGTGCTTGCCGACGGGCGGCAGCCGGTGGTGATCACGTCACAACCTGATCGTGCTGGCGAGCACGTCGCACGCTTGCGTCGGGCGCAGCAAGACTGCGCCCCTACCCTCTCCGCCGCCGACCGGGTGCGCGTCGCCGCGAATGTCACCGCCGCTCTGGCCATGGCTCAAACCCTACCGGGCGAAATCATGATCTGTGGCGGCCAGCGCATCTACGAGGAGACGCTGCCGCTCGCCGACCGCATCTTGCTCACCCTCGTGCACACCGAGGTGCCGGGTGACACGTACTTCCCGGAGTGGCGGCAACTGCCGTGGCGCGAGACGTGGAAACGAGAAAGCGCGGACGCGAATTACCGGTACATGTTCTCGATTCTGGAACGGTAGGGCGAGTCGTCCCCGACGAGCCGCGCCCGCAACGGCCCGAGGGCGCTTGAGGGCTAGCCCGCATTTCCTGCACGCTTTCGATGACACGCGGTCCATCCGTAGTTGGACGAAAATAAAAGTCGCTGGGCGTGTGAAATATGCGGGCTAGCGCCCCTACCCTAATTTCGCCCTACCTCCGCGCCCCATGCGCCTGCGCCACCGCAACGTATTTCTCGGCCCAGCCGCGCAGACTATCCCGTTCGGCGGCGGTCAGCGGGCGGACGACCTTCGCAGGCGAGCCGAGGATCATCGAGCCGGCCGGTGCCACGAAGCGCTGCGTGACGAGCGCGTTCGCCCCGACGATGCAACGGTCGCCGATCTGCACACCATCGAGGATGGTCGCGCCCATGCCGATCAGGCACTCGTCGCCGATCGCGCAGGCGTGGATGATGGCCGTGTGTCCGATGGTGCAATAGCGGCCGATCTTCGTGCCGTATTCATCGGCGACATGCACCATCGCCAGATCCTGGATATTCGTGCCCTCCCCGATTTCGATGGAATTGATATCGCCGCGCAGCACGGCGCCATACCACACGCTGCTCTGCGCGCCGAGGGTCACATCGCCCAGCACCGTGGCATTGGGGGCGACGAACGCGGCGTGAGCGATATCCGGCACCTTGTCCAGGTGCCGGTCCAAACGTTCTTGAATTTCCATACCGCAACCTAGGGCCGTCCCCGGCCCAGGCCAAGCCACTTAGTCAGGTTGCAATCGCGGAGGGCCCGCGTCCCTGCGGGCCGAGGCTCGCAGGGACGCGAGCCCTCCAAGCATCCATCGTGGTTCAGCCGTGAAAGCCGGGGGCATGCCTGCGCATGAACCCGCAAACCGCGGACCGGGTCGCTGCCGCCCCACCACGGCTCAAACCACTATCCCGGCGATCGTTGCCGAAAGATAGGAGGCCAGCGTGCCGCAGAACAACGCCTTCATGCCTAAATTGGCCAGATCGGCCCGCCGCTCCGGCACCAGGGCGCCGATCCCGCCGATCTGCATGCCCACGCTGCTGAAGTTGGCGAAGCCGCAGATCGCGATGCTCACGATCAACAGTCCCTTCTCGGTGATGATGGGCACCGCCTTGTCGGTCAGGCTCTTGAATGCCACAAACTCATTGATCGTCAGTTTTTGCCCCAGCAAGGTGGCCACATTGTTGAGGTCGGCCCCGGGCACGCCCATCGCCCAGGCCATGGGATAAAATAACTTTCCGAAGATCCAATTCAGGGTCAGGTCAAACTGGGGATTAAACAGATGGCCGGTGGAGACCAGGAGCCAGTCGATGCACGCGATCACCGCGATGAAACCGATGAGCATGGCGATCACGTTCATCGCGATCTTGAAACCGTCGCCGGCGCCGTGGGACACGGCATCGATCACATTGGTGTAGTCGCTCTTCACCTCGAGCTTCACCTGCCCCATGGTCTGGCTCTCCTCGGTTTCGGGATAAAGGATCTTGGCAATCACCAGGGCCCCGGGGGCCGCCATCAGACTGGCCGTGATCAGCTTCGGCGCCAGATCCAGGCCGGCTTGGGCACCCATGTTCACATAGACCACCAGAATACCGCCCGCAATGCACGCCAGGCTGCCGCTCATGGAGGCCAGCAGCTCACTCTTGGTCATGCCGGCCAGGTAGGGCCGGATCATGACCTGCGCCTCCACCTGCCCGACCAAGGCGCTGGCCACATTGCTCAAGGCCTCGGCGCCGCTGACCCGCATGATAAAATTCATCGCCTTGGCCACGAGCGCCACCACGCGCTGCATGATGCCGTAATGGTAGAGCACCGCCACGAGCGCACAGACCAAAATGATCGTCGCGGTGACGTTGAAGGCGAAGACGAAGCCGCCCGACATATAGTTGGCGATCTTCCCCGGCCCTTGCTCCACCGCGATGCCGCCGTAGACAAACGAGGCGCCGGCGCGGGCAAACTCCTCGAGCTTGCCGATGCCCTGCCCGACCACCTGGAAAAAGCGCGCCACCGGCCCGACATGGAAGATCAGCATGGCGATCACCACCTGCAGCGTGATGCCACTGAGCACGAGCCGCAGATTTATCCGGCGGCGGTTGTTGGAGAAGAGCACGGCGAGGCCGAGAATGAGGGCAACACCGAGCAAGCCTTGTAGACGATCCATGGAGTTGATTCAGTTAGGGGATATTACCGGACAATAACGATTGCCACGCGGGGGGCACGCTGCGGGAAGCGCCGACGCAATTCAATCCCAGTTTGGCCCCCAGCTTTCGTCTGGCGGCCACGCGGCTGCAGCCGGACGGACGGGGTGCGGCCGACCGCGCTGGCAGCCGGAGCCTATTTCTTCTTCCACGCTCCGCCTACGTCCTGAATCCAGACCCCCGCGCGGCTGTTCGCCGCGATTTGCCGGGCCCGGGCTTGGCCGACGGAGTCGGGCGTCGCGCCGGTTTGGCGGGCCAAGTGAGCGTAGACCGCCTCGCGGTCGCGGTTCTCGTCCGCGACGATCCCGCTGGTGGCGGCGGAACCGGCGCCGCGCGCTTCGAGGTACCCGCGGTTGTTTTCGCCGATGGCTTCCTTGGCTTTCAGCTCGTCGATGGCCGGCAGTCGCTGCACCATCCGGGCGTGGAGGTCGGCGGCGCTTTGCGCCCTGGCCGGCGGGGCGAGCAGGCAGAGGGCAGCCAAGAGGTAAATAAGTCGGGCTTGCATGGCGGTCAGGATTTATGCGGCACGAGGGTCGTGGACTTCTGGTCGAGGTCGCCGAAGAAATTATCGAGCGCCTGTTCCACCCTGACGTTTACATCCACGGTGATGTGGATCGGCTTTACTTCGATGGCATCAGTTTTGACGTTCAGGCAGCCGGCGCCGAGCAGGGTCAGCGTGACAGCGGCGAGCGCGAAGGCCGGGGCGGCAAGGGAAAGCAGGCGGTTCATGTCAGGGGGGTTTGACCACGGATTACCCGGATTGGCACGGATAAAATGGCGGACGGTTTCCCGATCGCTCAAGCTGATGCATTGACCGTCGTCCGCCATAGCTGGCAGGGACGAGGCTCGCCGAGACGCGAGCCCTCCGAAATCCATCCGTATTATCCATGGAATCCGTGGTAAAAGATCCGCGGGTCAGGGCTTGGAACCGAAACTGAGGCGTGAGTCCAGGCTCAGGTTGAGCAGTTGCTCCAGGGGGCCGTTGACGTTCAAGTCGAAGGTCACGGGGGCCCGGACGGTGGGATCAACCGGCTCAGCCACCAGGTGCAATTGCGCGGAGCGACCGGCGGGAGCGTTGGGCGGACGGATTTCAAGCCGCAGTTCACTGATCTTCAATTGCAGCAGACCGGACTCGATTTTATTCATGACGGCGTAACGGGGATTGTCCGTGGCCACTCCGCCCGTGAGCAGGCCGGCCGCGTAGAACTGGATCTGGGCGTCAACCCCAGGCTTAAGGGCCAGCCAGCCCGTCCCGAACCGCAGGCCGCCTGCATCGAGGTGCACCGGCACCCGGCCGTCGACCCGGCCGCTGGCCTTCGCCGGGAGATCCCGGGTCAGGGCCATCACCTCCTCCACGCTGATATTGTCCGCCAGAACCACCCCATCGAACTCCCGCAGATTCAGGAAATACTTGAAGGGTTCGATCGTCAAATTGCCGCCGAGCGCCCGGAGGGAGGCGCGGGATACAACGACCGTGTTGGCGTCGGCAAAGGCAAAGTCTGCGTCAAGGTCGCGCAACATCAGGGGGCCGGTCCGCAGCTCGCGCACGTGCAGCGTGCCGGGCTTGGTCTCGAACCGGTCGAAGTCCACGAACTCGACGTCGGCCTCCACGCCCTCGGCTGCGATGGCGCGCGCCGGGTTGTACACGCGGCCATCGCGGAGCCGCACGCGGCCGCCGACGGTCAGGGCTTTGCCGGCCCATTGGCCCTGCGCACTGCCGGTGAGTCGGCCCTCCAGCGTCCAGGGCCCACCGGGCAGCAGCACGAGACGCTGCACGAAATCCTGCCAGGGCTTTAGTTCCAGCGCGATTGCCGGCAGCTGAAAATCGAGTGCCTGGGTCGTCGGATCGAACCGGCCGACCGCCGTGACGCCGAGCCCCGGGCCGGTGGCCGAGGCCTGTCCCTCCCAGGTTTTCCGCGGGGTGAGCAGGGCCTCAATTTTCACGGTGAGCACCTGCTCCGGCAGCGCGGCGACCCGCACGACCAACTGGCCTTCGAGGGAGATGCCCTCGGCGGGCAGGCTCAGCGGCGAGACCCGCGCGGTGCCGTTCTGATAGGTTGCCCAGGACCACGGGTTTGTGTCCGAACCGTCGATCGTCACGGGCAGGTGCGCCGCTTCGACCCGGATGGCCCCGAGGGATGGCGTCCACCAATGCGCGCGCGTCAGGCTCACCCGCTTGGCGGCGAAGGACTGTGTCCGGACCTGAAACGCGACCTCCTCGAATACCATCCGCCACGGCGAGGCCTGCGCCACCGTGAATTTGATCTCTGAGGCGCCCGCCAGCCGCAGCAGGGAGTTCGCCGCCAGGCCCGTCAGCGTCAGCCGGGCCGCGACGACCACGGCCAACGCGGCGAACGCGAGCACCCCGGCGCCAAACAGGAGGCGGCGTTTGGGCGGGAGGGCGGGCATGGATAAAAGACTCGTGATTCGCGAAGCGGCTGCCAGTTTGCCGGCGAGTTCACGCACTACAACCCAAACCCCGTTTCGTTATTAAAAAGTCGCGGCATTTCCTCGCCACCACGATCGTTGCTCTCGCGACTACCGCCCTGGTGCTCGCTTCGTCAAGCGCACCCGCCACTCCGCCGCCCTCTGGCGGCGACACCGGGAGCAACCGGCCCGGCCGCAGCGAGGCACCCGAGCTTTCCTTCTACAACGACGGCACGTTGCTGTTGTTCCGGAAACAATGGGCCGCCGCCGAGAAGCAACTGACGGCCGCCGTGGCGATCAATCCGAAGATGGCCGAGGCCCACAACAATCTCGCCTACGTTCTCCGCAAGCAGGGCGAAGCCAACTACGCCAAGTCACTCGAACACTACACGACCGCCATCGAACTCAAGCCCAAGCTGGCCGAGGCCTACATGTACCGCGGCGCGCTCTACACGCTGCTGGGCCAGGCCGACCTCGCCCAGGCCGATTACGCCACCCTCGTCAAACTGAAGTCCAAGCTCGCCCCGGCCCTGCAGAAAGTCATCGCCACCGGCAAAGAAGAGGAGCCCGAGCAATTTTACGGCGTGACGAAGAAAAAGAAGTAGGCGCGGGCGAGAAAAAGATTCGGGCCGCCCGGCGCGGACTGACTTGGCGCGATAAATAAGGATCCCCGGGGGCAGACCCCGGGCATCGCCAGATTGGAGGGCTGGTCTCCTGACCGGCCGCGGCCCGTCGGGAGACGGGCCCTCCACGCGAAACCTGCGGGGCGGTCCGTCCCGTCTCCGGCCAAACCGGAGTCAGTTCCGGTTTCTTGGACCCACCGTGAATAAACCATTACACCTTCGCCGGTTTGATGTTCCAGATGTCCTTGGCGTATTCGCGGATGGTGCGATCACTGGAGAATTTGCCGAGGCGGGCGGTGTTGAGGATGGCCATTTTGGCCCATTGCGCCGGATGGCGGTAGGCGGCATCCACCCGCATCTGGGCGTCGCAGTAACTGCGGAAATCCGCCAGCACGAGATAGGGATCGCCGCCGGACAACAAGCTATCGTGCAGCAGCGAGAAGACCCCGTGCTCGCCCGGCGTGAAGTAATCGCTGCCGAGCCATTCCACGACGGCGCGCAATTCCTCGTCAGCCTCGTAATATTCCCGCGAATGATAACCGCGCTGCTGCAGGGCCACGACCTCGTCGACATTCAGGCCGAAGATGAAGATGTTTTCGTCCCCCACCTCCTCCTTGATCTCGACGTTGGCGCCGTCGAGGGTGCCGATCGTCAGCGCCCCGTTGAGCGAAAGTTTCATATTGCCGGTGCCGGAGGCTTCCTTGCCCGCCGTCGAGATCTGCTCGGAGAGGTCGGCCGCCGGGATGATCTTCTCGGCGAGTGACACGCGGTAATTCGGCAGGAACGCGACCTTGATTTTCCCGTGGATGCGCGGGTCGCTGTTGATGCGGGCGCCGATGACGTTGATCGCGCGGATGATATTTTTGGCCAGATCATAACCCGGCGCGGCCTTGGCGCCGAAGACAAAGACGCGCGGCACCACATCCAGTCCCGGGTGCTGCAGGAGCCGGCGGTAGAGCGCGATGATGTGCAGCAGATTCAGATGCTGGCGCTTGTATTCGTGCAGGCGCTTGATCTGCACGTCGAACAGCGCGTCGGGGGAGACCTCGACGCCGCACTCGGCGCGGATGACCGCCGCCAGGTCCACTTTGTTGGCGCGCTTGATGGCCATGAACTCGCGCTGGAAGGCGGTGTCGCCCGCGAATTTTTCGAGCCCATGCAGCAGGTCGAGGTCGCGCACCCATTTTTGGCTGCCCAGTTTTTTCGTGATCAGCGCGGCGAGGCGCGGGTTGCTTTTGAGCAGCCAGCGCCGGGGCGTGATGCCGTTCGTTTTATTCTGGAATTTACCCGGGTACAGCACGTCGAACTCGGGGAAAAGGTCCTTCTTGAGCAAGGCCGTATGCAGCGCAGCCACGCCGTTGACCGCGTGCGAACCGGCAACGGAGAGGTTGGCCATCCGCACCTGCTTGGAGCCGTTTTCCTCGATCAGGGAGCAGACGGTCTTCTTCCCGTTGTCGCCGGGCCACTGCCGCTCGACTTCCTGCATGATGCGTTCGTTGATGGCGTAGATGATCTGGAGGTGGCGCGGCAGCACTTTTTCAAAGAGGCCGACGCTCCATTTCTCCAGGGCCTCCGGCAGCAGGGTGTGGTTGGTGTAGGCGAAGGTCCGGCGGGTGATGACCCAGGCGTCGTCCCACGCCATATTCTCCTCGTCGAGGAGAATCCGCATCAGATCGACAATCGCAATGGCCGGATGGGTGTCGTTGAGTTGCACCGCGACCAGATCGGCAAAATTATTCCAGGAGTTGGCCGGATTGCGCAAATGACGGCGGATGATGTCGCGGAGGGAGCACGCGACGAAAAAATACTGCTGCATCAGGCGCAGCTCCTTGCCGTTCTCGGTCTTGTCATTCGGGTAAAGCACCTTGGAGACGGTCTCGCCGATGGCCTTTTCCCGCACGGCCTCGACGTAACCGCCGCGGTTGAACGCCTCGAGGTCGAAATCCTCCGTGGACTTCGAGGCCCAGAGCCGCAGGAGATTCACCGTCTTGGTGCCGTAGCCGGCGATCGGGATGTCATGCGGCACCCCGAGAATGGTCTTGGTCTCGACCCAGTGCGAACGGTAGTTGCCGCGGTCATCAAACACATTTTCCACCCGGCCGAACAGGCGGACTTCCTGGATGTATTCGGGGCGCATCACCTCCCACGGACTGCCGAAGATAATCCAGTTGTCGGGACGTTCCATCTGCTGGCCGTTTTGAAACGCCTGCTTGAACAGGCCATATTCGTAATAAATGCCATAGCCGAGCGCCGGGTAGTCGAGCGTGGCGAGCGAATCGAGGAAACACGCGGCGAGCCGCCCGAGGCCACCGTTGCCCAGACCCATGTCCGACTCGGTCTCGCGGATCTGGTCAAAATCCTGGCCGAGCGACTTGAGCGCGGTCCGGGCCGTGTCGAACAGACCGGTGGCGAGCAGGTTGTTGCCGAACATCCGGCCCATGAGGTATTCGAGCGAGAAGTAGTAGATGCGGCGGACATTGTTGGCATTGTGCCGGCCCTGCGTCGCGATCATGCGCTCATGGATGGTGTCGCGCACCGCCAGCGCGGTGGCCACCCACCAGTCGCGCGGCGTGGCGGAACCGTCGTGGCGCGCCAAGGTCGAGATCAAGTGGCGCTGGATCAGCGTCCGCAGCACCTCGACCGGCGTGTCGGTGGTGGCCTGGGCATGGTGAATGAATATCTCCGCTGAGGGGGCTTTGAAGGGCACCGTGCTGCCCGGTTTGAGTGGCCTGCCGGCGGGCGCGGGCGGCTGCACCCCGGGCGGCTTGGTCCGGGTCGGACGGGCGGTTGGGCGTCCGGTGGCAGCGGGGGATTTTTTCTTGGGAGAGGAGGCTTTCGAAGACATGGGAAACCGGCATCACAAATTGGGCCAACCGGACAGGCAAGACGGGATTACGGGATAAAACCTAGGTCACCCGTTTTTCGCTGGCGGCAGCTCAGCGCTGAAACCGCCGGGCCAGTTCACCCCGACTCAATTCGAAATGCGTGGGCCGGCCCGCCGGGCTGGTGTGCGGCTGACTGCAGGCGAAAAGCTGGGCCACCAGGGCCAGGGCCTCGGCCTCGTTGATCGCGGGCGGCAGCCGCACCGCCTTTTGCGCCGCCAGCCGGGCCAGTTCCTCGCGCGCGAGATCAACTTTTTTCCCGTCGAGCCGGCCTTCGCGGATCAGGCCGATGATATCGCGCACAAAAATCTCCGCATCGGCCGACTCCAGCCACCCGGGCACCGCCTCGATGCGAAAGAAATTCCGGCCGAACTCGCCAATCTCCAAGCCGTGTTGGTGGAGAAATGCCAGTTGGTCCGTGAGCAGGG
This sequence comes from Verrucomicrobiota bacterium, assembly GCA_031392885.1. Taxonomy (GTDB): domain Bacteria; phylum Verrucomicrobiota; class Verrucomicrobiia; order Opitutales; family Opitutaceae; genus Lacunisphaera. The sequence goes on along the minus strand of JANMVS010000007.1, from coordinate 14,758 downwards.
CGCTGGCAATGGCATCGAGTTCCATGGGCAGGGCGAACAGCAACCGCTGGCTTGCGACCTCCCCCTGATTAAACTGGCCCTGCAATCGCTCGAACCACACCCGCTCGTGGGCAGCGCGCCGGTCGAGCACGACCACCCCGCCCGGCGCCTCGAAAAGGGCAAAGTCACCGTGCGCCGTGCCGAGAAAGCGCCAACCCATGAGGGCCGAGGCCGGGCGCGGCGCGGCGCGTGGCTGGGCCGGAAGCGCCGGGCCGGGGGCGACGGGACCCCCCGCCTTCGTCCCGGCGGCGACCGACTGGGCAACTCCGCCGGGAGGGCCAAAATCGTGGAGTGGCCTTGCGCGCTCCCCGAAAGGCCGGAACGGCTGGGCCATCACCCCGGGGGGCGGCGCCGGCCCGAAGCCCACCGGATCCCCGGGGAAAGGCTCCGCGGGTGGCAATGCCCGTCCGCCTTCCAGCGTTGTGGCTGGGGCGGGCTGGCCGAATTCACGCAAGCGCTGCAGCACCGCCCGGATGACAAAGCCGCGCACCGTGCCCTCGCTGCGAAAGCGCACCTCGCGCTTCGCCGGATGCACGTTCACATCCACCGCGGCGGGATCGATCTCCAAAAAAAGCACCGCGACAGGATAACGGCCCTTCATCAGCGAAGTGGCATACGACTCAATCAGCGCGTAGTTGAGCGTCCGGCTGTCGACCGGCCGGCGGTTGACGAACATCAGGAGCTCGTGGCGGGTGGCGCGATTGACGCCGGGCTTGCCGATGAGTCCGCTGAGCTTCAATCCGGGCTCCGCCATCGCCACCGGCAGGAGATCGGTCACCATTTGCCGGCCGAAAATCTCGCCGGCCCGCTCCGTCAGCGTGGTGCACACCGGAGACTGGAACAGCACGCGGCCATCCTCGATCAGGGTAAAGGCGGTCTGCGGACACGCCAGCGCGTAGAGCCGCACGGTCTGGATGATGTGCGCCGACTCCGTCGCGTCGGTCTTCAGGAATTTGCGGCGCGCCGGCACCGAGTTGAACAGGTGCGACACTGTGATGCATGTCCCGGGGGCGAGACCGCATTCGCGCACATGCACCAGCTTGCCGCCGTTGATCACGACTTCGGTGCCGGCCGGGGCCGCCGCCGGCCGGGTCCGCAATTCAAAATGCGAGACGCTCGCGATCGAGGGCATCGCCTCGCCGCGAAACCCAAAGGTCCCGAGCCGGTCGAGGTCCGCCGTCTCCACCAGTTTGCTGGTGGCATGCCGCTCGAGCGAAAGCAGGGCGTCATCCTTCGTCATGCCGCTGCCGTTGTCCTCGACCCGGATGAGCGCGCGCCCACCGGAGCGGAATTCCACCGCTATCCGCGTGGCGCCGGCATCGAGGGAGTTTTCCACCAGTTCCTTCACCACCGCCGCCGGGCGTTCGATGACCTCGCCCGCGGCGATCTGGTTGGCCACCCGGTCGGAAAGTATGCGGATGGCAGGCATGGAGCGGGTAATGAAACGATCGCGGGACCGCGATGGACCGGCTTACCCGAGCAGTTTCACCCAGCGCTTGAACTGCCGCACCACCTGCGCCGGACCGGGCATGCCGGTGCCGGTGCGCCGCGCCATGGCCTTGGCCAGATGAAAGGAGCTCACCCAGTCGGCTTGAAACGCCGCGTGCACGGTCCGGACGTCGGCCAGTGTGAGCCGGTCGAGGGGCACGTCCTTTTTTTCCGCGAGCTTCACCACCGCGCCGACGGCGTGATGCGCCGCGCGGAACGAAACACCGCGCCGGACGAGATAATCCGCCAGATCCGTCGCGAGCAGCGCCGGGTCCGCCACCGCGGCGGCACACTTGTCCCGGTGAATTTCCAGGCCGGCCATGGTGCCCGCGAGCACCGCGAGGCAGAGCACCGTCTGGTCGTGGCTGTCGAACACCGGTGGCTTGTCCTCCTGCAGGTCGCGATTGTAGGTCAGGGGCAGGCCCTTGGTGAGCGTGAGCAGCGTGTGCAAATTGCCCTGCAACCGGGCCGACTTGCCGCGGAGCAATTCCATTGCGTCCGGATTTTTCTTCTGCGGCATCAGACTCGAGCCCGTGCAAAACGCATCGGGCAACTCGACGAATTTGAACTCCTGGCTGGCCCAGAGGATCATATCCTCCGCCATCCGGGAGAAATGCACGCCGACGAGTGCGCCGGCCGACGCAAATTCGATGAACAGGTCGCGGTCGCTGACCGCATCCATGCTGTTCTGGGTCACGCGCGGGCGCCCCTGGGCGTCAACGAAACCCAGCGCCTTGGCCGTGAACTCGCGGTCGATCGGCAGCGTGGTGCCGGCGATCGCCCCGGAGCCGAGCGGACACCAGTTGGCATGATCCGCCACCACGGCGAATCGCTCCGTGTCGCGCTGCAGCATCTCGAGGTAGGCGAAAAGATGGTGCGCCAGGAACACGGGCTGGGCCCGTTGCAGATGGGTATAGCCGGGGATCAGCACGTCGCCGTTTCTCTGGACGACGCCCAAAATGGCGCGCTGGGCCTCCTGCAGGCCGGCGATGATCTCCCCGCACGCGGCCTTGAAATAGAGCCGCATGTCGGTCGCGACCTGGTCGTTGCGGCTGCGCGCGGTGTGCAACTTGGCGGCGGCGGGCACGCGCTTGGTCAGCGCCTGCTCGATGTTCATGTGCACATCCTCGAGCTGGGCCGACCACTTGAACTTGCCGGCCTCAATCTCGCGCCGCACGGCGTCGAGGCCGCGATGGATGGCGTCCCGCTCCCGGCGCGTGATCAGGCCGACGTGGGCGAGCATGGCCGAGTGGGCTTGGCTGCCCTGAATATCGAACAGGGCGAGCCGGTGGTCGAACGATATCGACTCGCTGAAACGCAGCATGAGCGCGGCCGGACCCGCCGAGAAACGTCCGCCCCAGGTGGCTTGTGCTTTGTGCGCCATGGCGGCGAACCAACGGCCCGCCGGTGATCTTGGCAACGAGGAAATCCGGAGGTGATTTTTCTTTGCGCGCGCGGCGGCGGACCGCATGGTCAATCACATGTTGCGGCTATGCCTCATCCTCTCCCTCCTTCTCGCGGTGAACCGGCTCGGCGCGGAGACCCCGTCGCCCCCTCCCCTCCCCGACTGGGACCGGATCACCGTGCCGGCGATGAAGACTTCCATTTACGTCGGGAGTGTGACCCTCACCACCGGAGTGTTCGAACGCCAGGGTTCGACGCTGTCCACCACCTACGAGGTCAAGGTCCGCCCATGGTTTTTCTGGGGGGAGACGGGGCATTTCACCCTCAGCCTCTCCGCGGCCAATCTCGCCAGTCTGGCCAAGGGGGAAGTCGTCGAATTCTCCGGCGAGGCCGTTAATCACCGGCACAAGCCCCGTCAGGTCACGGGGCGGGCGCAACCCGTCGACGCCACCACCGGAAAATTCAAAGTCCGCATCAAGGCCGATGGCGTCGAACTTATCTTCAACTCGAACTATCGGCTGGAAACCCATTGATCAGGGACGGGACGTAACCCAGCGCCAACTCAGGATGCCTGCGATTTTCGCTCTCATTTGTAGGCGCTTGCTTGCAAGCGATTCAACCGGTCGTCCGCCGGCGGGCGTCCCGAATCGCTTGCAAGCAAGCTCCTACATTCCAATCAAGCCGATCCCGTCACGGCGGGATTCAGGGTATCGAGCCCACCGCGAACGAAATATCCGGCTAGCTGAATTTCTTCAGACGGGTCGCCACGTCTGCTCGTAGTCGCTCAATGTAACCGAGGGTGTATTCCTCGATCGAAAGTTCCTCGTTTTGCACCAGCGGCGTCAGGTCCATCGCCCAGGTGAGCGCAGTTGCCCGGTCGGTCGCGTGCGCCGTGTGGAAGGTCGCGTTGGCCAGCCGGCGCCCCGCTGCCGCGAGGTCGTACCGTTTCCCGCCGGCGATCTGCGACTCGAAAACGGCCACGAGGGCGGCGGCGAGCGGGGGATTCGGCGACGCGTCCAGCACCTGCTTGTCCCCGTCCAGCAGCCAGTCGAGGTCGCGCCAGACTTCGCAGCCGTAGACCCGCTGGGGCCGCCGGTCCACGGGCAAGGCGCGCAGCGCCTCGAGGCTGCGCAGGAAGACGGCGATGTGGGTGTCGTGCTTGTCCGCCGGATTGTGCAGATAAACCGTCCGGGCCGATCCGGCCTGCAGGAGGGCGAGCAGGTCGGCCCGCACTCCGGTGGCGTCGGCTCGCTTCACCCCTGCGCTCGGATGGGCGAGTTGCAGGACCGCCGAGAATTTCCCAATCCGGGCCGCCGTGCGCTGCTCCTCGCGCCGCACTGCCTTCATTTGCTCATCCGTGAAGGCGGCAAACTTGCCGGCGCGCGGACTGCCCGCCCCGTCCGTCACCACGACGCCGGTAAACCAGTGCTCCTTTGATTCGTAGCACTCCGCGATGCCGGCGTAGGCCATGATCTCGATGTCATCCTGATGCGCCGCAATGCACAGGTGCGTCGTCCGAGCCAGCGCGACAGCCACCGGACTGCCATCCGGCACATAGACATCGGCCGCAGGTGAGGAGAAATTCATGTCACCAAGTCAAATGTCAGTTGTAGGAGCTTGCTGGCAAGCGATGAATCGGGTGATTCGCCGGCAAGCGGCGCGCGTCAGCGGCGGCGCCGGGAGCGTTGGCGGGAGCTGACCCTCTTGGCACTCTCCAAAATCCAGTTTCCTACCAGTAAGGCTGGTGGCCAGTCAGGAATGCTTCAAGCTCAGCCACTCAATCCGCTCGGCGCGGCCGGTGGCGGCGAATTCGACCAACGCGGCGGACAACCGGTTGTCCCCCGTGGCCACTTCGAAGCGGCGGGGCATGCCGTCGAGGAAACGGCCGACGACCGGTTCGATTTCACGGCCGAGCACCGACTCGTGCGGGCCGGTCATGCCGACATCACACATGAAAGCCGTCTGCTGGCGCAGCAGCGACGCATCCGCCGTGGCGACATGGGTGTGCGTGCCGAGGACGGCGGTAACGCGGCCGGCGAGATGCCAGCCCAGCGCCTGCTTTTCCGAAGTCGCCTCGGCATGAATCTCGACCAAGGCTCCGTCGAACTGGCCCGCGAGTTTTTTCAGCAGGGCATCGGAGCCGAGGAAGGGGCAGTCGGCTTTGGACCCCATGAAACTGCGGCCGAGCATCGTGAAAATCAGGAGGCGGAATCCGTTTTTCTCCACGATGAGGTAAGCGCGCCCCGGACAGGCCGCGGGCAGGTTCGCCGGCCGGCAGACCCGCTCGAGCGTCGGGATTTCGCTTTCAAATCCCTTCTGATCCCACACGTGATCGCCGAGCGTGATGGCGTCCACGCCCGCCGCGAGGAGGGACTTGCAAATGGGGCCGGTAATCCCCGCGCCGGCCGCGGTATTCTCGCCATTCGCGATGACAAAATCAATGCCCCGCTCGGCCCGCAGTTTCGGCACCAATGCGCACACCGCCTCGCGTCCGGGTTTGCCGACAATGTCGCCGATGAAGAGGAGTTTCATGGCGCGAGGTAACTGGCGCTCGAGGCATTGCCGAGCGCACTCGGGCTGAGGCGCGTGGCTTTGCCGGACTCGGTATCGAGGAGGTAGAGACTGCTCGTGTTGGCGGCACGGAAAGTGCAGATCACATGCCGGCCATCGGCCATCCACATGGGCTCGATGGCGTCCGTCGGGGCCTTGGAGACGATCTTGCTGGCCTTGGAAGCCAGATCGTAAACAGCCACTTGGTAACCGCGGCCCACGCCGGCGGTGAAGACGATCTTGTTCGGATCGCCCGCGCTCCAGTCCGGCTCGGCACAGTATTTGGAAATATTGGTGCCGAGGCGCGTCAGACTGCCCCCACTGGCGGACATCATGTAGAGTTGGGGGCCGCCGGCGGCGTCGGACACGACCACGAGCCGTGAGCCGTCGGGGGACCAGGTGGGCGAGGCCTCGATGGAGGAATTTTTGGTGAGGCGGTGGATCTGGCGGCCCTGCGCCGAGCCGACGTACACCTCGGGATTGCCCTCACCCGAGAGCACCATGGCGACGCGCGAGCCGTCCGGGCTGTAGCGACCGCCACTGTTCGTACCCTTGAAACTCGCCAGCAGGGAAATGCGGCGATTGTTCATTTCCAACACGTAGATGTCCGGAAAACTCGTACGGTAACTGGTGAAAACGATCTTGGAACCGTCGGGCGCCCAGCGCGGGCCGAGGATTTGTTTACCCTCGGATGTCCAGCGCAGGACATTGCCGAAGAAAAGGTCGGAGGTGTAGATTTCGGTCTTGCCCGTCTTGTCGCTGAGGTACGCCAGTTTGCCCGCGAAAAACCCCTTGAGGCCGCTCGTCTTGGTCACGGCGAAATCGGCGGCACCCAGCAACGCGTGGCGCAGGCTGGTCCCCGTGATGGTCTGACTCGCCAGCGGCGTGTTGAGGCTGCCCTTCGTGATCGTCACGCTGACCTGATTCGGTCCGGCCGGCGCGAAACTGACCGCGAAGGCGCCGCCACTCGTCACGAGATGGTAGCGGCCATGGGCGCCGAAGGCCCGGAGCGCGAGATCCTGCAACTCCGGGGACGTCGCGCTGACCGTGAGTGAAACGGTCGTGGTGTCGGCGTCGACATTGACGGTGCCGATGTCGCGCTGGGCCAATAAGGGGGTGGCGAGGGCAAACCCCAGGAGGAAACGAAAAGCATTCTGCATGAGAGTGAGGGGGTGATTAATGATGAAAGGGCCGGGCTGGTTTTTGTTTTACTCGCGGCAACCTACTCACAAGGTCAAAGCGCCTCGCATTCCAAGCCATTTTCTCAACCCACTCGTGACCACCGAAGCCCTCAAGGAAGCCCTCAAGCAAGTCAAGTATCCCGGATTCAGCCGGGACATCGTCTCCTTCGGACTCATCCGCTCGGCGGTGTTCGTGGACGGCACCGCCAAGGTGTCGGTCGCCCTCACGACGTCAGACCCCAAGCTGCCGACCCTGCTCAAGCGCGACATCGAGCAATGCCTGCGCGCCCTGCCGGGCGTGAAGGACGTCATCATCGAGCTCGCCGTTTCCGCCGCCAAGGCCCCACCCAAGCCCGGCCAGGCCACCCCCGGCGGGGGCACGGCACCCGCCGGTCTCAAGCACTCCGTCGCCATCGCCTCCGGCAAGGGCGGCGTGGGCAAATCGACTTTTGCGGTCAACCTCGCCTGCGCCTTGGCCCAGGTACTCGAGCTTCGCGGCCGGTCCGGCCGGGTCGGCCTGATGGATTGTGATATCTACGGCCCTTCCGTGCCGCTGATGATGGGCCTCCACGGCCGCCCGGAGATCGACGGTGAGTCGCTCATCCCCCTGGAACGTCATGGCGTGAAAGTGATGTCGATGGGCTTCCTGGTGGATGACAATACTCCGGTGGTCTGGCGCGGCCCGATGATCATGAAGACCATCCAGCAATTCGTCCAAAACGTGAAATGGGGCGAACTCGACATCCTGCTGGTGGACATGCCGCCCGGCACCGGTGACGCCCAGCTCTCCTTGGTCCAGACTCTGCCGCTCGATGGCGCGATCTTGGTCACCACCCCACAAACGGCCGCCACCAACGTCGCCCGGAAGGGCGGCCTGATGTTCCAAAAGGTCAACGTGCCCCTGCTCGGCGTCGCCGAGAATATGAGCTGGTTCGAGGACGCCGCGGGTACGAAACTCCCCCTCTTCGGGGAAGGCGGTGGCGCGCGGACCGCCGATTCCCTCGGCACGGTGTTACTCGGCCAGGTTCCACTCTACGCCGAAATCCGCGCCGGAGGTGATAGCGGGCTGCCGGTGGTGGTCAGCGCACCGGCCAGCCGGCCGGCGCAGGTTTTTCGCGAGATGGCCGAAACGTTGCTGCAGAAATTAAAGGTCTGAGCGGCTGGTTGACACCGACGCCGCGGGACATTTAGGTTTATTGACACATGATTCCGCCGCAACGCCAACCGCAGTCGACGACGAAAGCCGGGCGGTCTTTTATCGGTCGCTGAACCTGGAATCCGTGACTGTCATGCTGACCACTTCCCCAGAGACCATCGGCAGCCGTGAGTTCGTCAAGCAGTCGAGCCTTTACCAGGAATTTCTGGCCGAGCGGGAGGAAATCCTGAAGCACAAGTGGATCGAGTCCGAACGACTGGGCTACGACATCGGTTTTGAGCGCGCCCTGCTCGACTGGATTCGCAAGCACCGCGACAGCTGGCGCGCGGCGCGCCGCGCCCAACTCGCCACCGCGCCGACCACCCCGCCTGTGGTCACCAAGAAGTGACCGATCGGTGGCGGCATTGAACCGCTGAACCCAGGTAATCGTAGCGGCGGGCGTCCCGGCCTGCCGGGTTCGGGGCACGACCGCGACGAGTGCGAAGCGGCGGCGGCTAGCCCGGATATCCCGAGCAGCCGTGAATGCGGAAAAAAATTGGCACAGGGTGTGGTTTCGGTTGCGAGCAGAGTGTGAAATATCCGGGCTAGACACGCCGTCAGAACAGGCGCGGACGGCCCAGCGGTCCGTCCCTGCCATATTTATCAATTGGGGGTTGCCATGGTTGGGATGGAGCATCCCCACGCAACCAGACAACAAAAAGGCCGGTCTTGCGACCGGCCTTAAAAATTCGCGGTAAGCCAGGCTTACTTGATCTCCTTGTGGAGCGTGTGGCGCTTGAGGAAGGGATTGTACTTCTTCTTCTCGATGCGCTCGGTCACGGTTTTCTTGTTCCGCTTCGTAAGGTAGCGGGACGGCGGTTTACCCTCTTTGCGGGCTTCGGTGCATTCCAGTGTGACGGTTTCTTGCATGGCTTTAAATGGGTGGTAAGGGTCGAGAGCAAAGCTGCCCGCCAATCGCGTGCAACCAAAATCTGAGGTCATCAAACTCTCGAATTTTCACCCTGCCGGCGGCACCCCGGCAGGGGCGGTTGCCCTCAAACGCCCTGTTTGCGGCCGTGGCCATTGGGGGCAATGGCCCCTGGTCGAGGGCTTGCCCGGTCGGGCATAAAGCCCGACCTGCAAGGTACTTCACCAGCCAGAATCCTCCGCGCACCAGAGGAGAGCGAATCTTGCTCCGGCAGGCGAGACGCCTGCCGCTCCAAAAACCTCAGGCACTTACCTTTTTTTCCGTCAGCGACATCATCACGCCGCGACGGAATAACGTCACCTGCCCCGAACTGGAGGAAACCACGAGGGCAATGCAATCGGTCGCCACCGAAATGGCCGCCGCCGCCGCATGGCGCGAGCCCAGCCCGCTGGGGAGCGTATGATTGTAGTCGGCGGCTTGGATGAGTGAACCGGCCGATTCGACGACGCCGTCGCCGCGAATGACAAAGGCCCCGTCGATGGAAGAAAACTCCTTGATGGTTTCATCCATGAAGGGATTGAGGATGTTCCGGTCCTCCTCCTTGTAGCCGTAAAATGGATTGAGCACGAGCGGCTTGGTCAGCTTGTCCACCTTCTCACTGTCGCCCACGACAAAGAGACAGCCCACCGGCCGGCCCTCGCGACCCTCCACCGCCAACTCCGTGGCGACGGCGATGACGCGTTCGAGGACCTCGGGTTTAACGTCAGCCGGCAGCAGGTCGGTCTGGCCGCTCAGCAGGGTCTGGAATTCCTTTTCGACGTCCACGACCACGATGGTGTCAAACTGGTTGCTGCCCGCCATGCCGCCGACGCAGCAGATGCGGTCGTTGAAAACGATGAGCCCGCGCGTCAGGCCGACGAGCACCGCGCTGCGCAACTGCGCCATGCGCTGGTTGGAAAAGGAGCGGACCTGAATGGTCTCCCCGAAGCGCGCCGGGTGATCCTCGGCGTCAGTCAGGCTGCGGGTGACGAGGATGGTCTTGAGCGCGGTCTTCCACTTCGGGGGCTCGAACCCGCCGGTAAAGGTGTCGCCGAAGACCATCAGGCCGGTGCAGCCGCTGCCGCTGGCAATTTTCTCCGCTTCCCTTAAGATCACGCGGTTGACGCGGCTTTGCGTCGCCGGCACGGGCTTGGTGGCGATGCCGCCGAAGCCCGCGAAGAGCCGGTCGTAGAGGACGTCGAGATCGGGCGCCTGCACGAGGCTGTCGACAAAATCCTGCTCCTTGAGCAGGCGGGCCAGCGCGGCCAGCACCTGCAGGTAGTCGCGCGCCTTCTCATCGGCGATGAGCATGAGCACGAGACGCACCGGTTCGTTCTCCATCGCCCCGTCGTAGCGGATACCGTAGTGACTCCGGCCGACAGCAAGGACGTAGCGCCGGCCCATTTTTACGCGCACATGCGGCATCGCCACCCCGAGGCCGAGATAGGTCGTCATCGTGCTCTCCCGCCGGAGCAGGCCTTTCAGCAGGGCCTCGCGGTGCAGATCGGGAAAGCGCTCGACGGTCAGGTTGAGCAGTTCGGCCAGCGCCCCCTCCATATCGGCGCTGCCGAGGTCGAGGATGCGCCCGCGGGAAATGTATTTGTCGAGCCGCATCAGTGGGTGCTTGGTCGGTCGGGAGGGGCCGTTGCCCGCAACAGCCCGGGCGCTGGAGGGCCAGCGCCCCTACCCTCCTTCGGGTCAATTCGTGTGCTTCGTGGTTTAAAAGTTCCGCGTCCGCCTCATTTCTCCCACTCGAGCGCGCCTTTCTTCACCTCGTAGAAAAGCCCGAGCACCAACACGCCGAGGAAAAACAGCATGGGGGCAAGGATGGCGATGTGGTGGGCGAGGAAATCACGATAGACGAAGGTCCACGGGATGAGGAACACCACCTCGATGTCGAACAGGATGAAGAGCATCGCCGTGACATAGAACTTCACCGAGAAGCGTGTGTGGGTGCGGCCGTCGCTCGGCACGCCACACTCGTAAGGCGTGTCCTTGATCGCGTTCCGGCGAAAGCGCTGGCCGAGGAACTGGCTGGCTAGGATGACGCCAAAGGTGATCGCCCCGGCGAGCACGACCTGGACAAGAATGGGAAGATAGGCGGCGTACGACATCCCGACGAGGATGCGCGCATCGCCCGCCCCGCTTCAAGGGGAATTTTCAGCAGCAGTCGGCCCGGGCCGACCGGCCGAGGTCGGGATGGACAGTGATCGGGCGGTTAGTTAACAGCTTGGTCCTTCCCATGCTGCTCGACCACTACCACTCCAGCCAGGTGCTGTCCCGGCGGGTCCAGGTGCTCGCGGGGCATCTCGCCGCCTTGGTGCCCGCCGACGCAGAGATTCTGGATGTCGGGTGTGGGGACGGACGGATCGCGAAAATTCTACTCGATCGTCGATCCGATCTGAAAATTTCCGGCGTTGATGTGCTGGCCCGGGAGCAAACGGCTATGCCCGTGAGCCTGTTTGATGGCCAGACGCTGCCCCTGGCGGACGGCTCAAAAGATGCCGTGATGTTCGTGGATGTGCTGCATCACACGGACGATCCGCTGGTGCTGCTGCGGGAGGCGGGGCGGGTCAGTCGCCGCTGGATCATCATCAAGGACCACACCCGGGAGGGCTGGGCCGCCGGATTGACGTTGCGGTTCATGGACTGGGTCGGAAACGCGCGCTACGGGGTTGCCCTCCCCTACAATTATTGGACGGCCGCACAATGGCAGGCGGTTTGGACTGAATTAAAGCTACAGCCCGTTCGCTCCATTACGGAAGTGGGATTGTATCCGTGGTGGGCCAACTGGCTGTTCGGCCGACGCCTGCACTTCGTCACCTTGCTCGAAAAACTTCCCCCGGGCTGAGCCATCCCACCGTCCCCTGACTATTTCCTTTGGCGCGACCGGAACGAGGGCCGGAGTCTCGGCTGCTGGGCGCGCCGCCAGAACCAGCGCGGACGGCCCGGCCTGTCGGGTTTTGTACTCTGACCTGGCCGGCACGGAGGCCTGCCGCTACTCGGTCGGATCAACCCAAATCATTTCGGAAATGGGATCACTTGAGTTCGGCAAACGCCAAGCTAAGCGCAAAAAAAAGGAAGACCACGCCAAGCGTGCGGTCAATCCAGTGACCGTAATGCAGGAATTTGTGCCGGATCTCAGGTTGGGTAAAAACGACTGACACGAAAGAAAACCACCCGATCGTCGCCAGGGTCATCCAGACGCCATAGCCTAACTGGATGAGCTTCGGGGTCGACGGGCTCACGCGGAGCACAAACAAGGCGAGGAAGAACAAGGCCGCCTTGGGGTTGAGCACGTTGACCAGAAAGCCGGTCGCCCACGCCGCCCGACCCGTGGGCACCCGTTCGGCGGTGACGAGAGTGATCTCCGCCGTGCGCGGCTTGACCCGCAGCGCCTGGATGCCGAGGTAGGCCAGGTAGGCGGCACCGAGATATTTGACCGCGACCAAGGCGGAGTCGGAGCTTTTTAGCAACAGCCCGAGGCCCAGCAGACAGTAGGTGATATGGATGGAGAGGCCCACGCCGATGCCGATGCTCGTCCAGATCGCAGTACGCCGGCCATGCGCCAGGCTCTGTTTCAGCACGATGGCGAAGTCTGGCCCCGGACTGGCCACAGCGAGCGCATGCGCCACCACGATGCTGAGAAATTCAGGCCAGTAGGAAACCATGACCGGCTTAACCACGCATGCCCGCTAGCCCGGATATTTCATAATTTGCTCTCCAGCGAAGCCCCCGAGTGTTCAGAGATTCGTCCGGCCGTGGTAGGCGCCATGGCATCCGGGCTGATGACAAAACCGCCAGGCGGTTTTGTTTTTTAGCCCGCATTGCCTGCACGCTTTCGATGACACGCGGTCCATCCGTAGTTGGACGAACATAAAAGTCGCTCGGAGGGTGAAATATGCGGGCTGGCCCCGTTTCCGGACAATGCCGGGCCCGGCTTGGACTCACGGTGCCTGGCTGGTTCGATTTCACGTGCCGGAATACCTGAGTTTTGGCACCCAGGCGCCGCCGCCGCCGTCGAGCAGGGCGAACAGCGGCCACGTCGCACAAAACGGGTCGAACGGGCCGAACGGGGCCGAGCTGATGCGGTAGATTTTCCAGCCCTTGCGGCGGAAGGTGGACACGCCCGGGAGCGGCTCGGTCCGCTTGGGCAGGAAGCCCATGTCCTTGCTAAACATGCTGCCCTTTCCGGAGTAGAGCGGAAACTCCCAGCCGCGGCTGCGCGCGAATTTTTGCTGCGTGCTGACGGCATCAGGCGACACGACCGCGAAGCCCGCGCGGTCGCTCAGATGCGCGCGCAGACCGTTGAAGCCGTCGGCCCACATCGTGCAATAGCGGCAGGCGCGGCCCATATTATGGATGACGATCAGGTCTTTGTGGCCGCCAAACAGCTCGGACAGGCGGACCTTGCCGGCGGGTCCGCTCAGGAAATAATCCTTCACGGGCTCGGGCGGCAGGCGCCGCTTCCAGTTCGCGAGCTTTTCATTTTGCTCGACCAGGCTGGATTCCAGCAGGGCGATCTTGCGACGCAGGGTCTTGGGTTTCATGGGCGCAGACTAGTCCCGCGCGGCCCCGCACCGCAAGGATGGTCGGCAACGGCGACGCCCCTTCGCCGGGTTATTTCTTCGGCCCGCGCAGTTCCATGTCCTGCGGAACAGTGCTGAGAGCCTCGGCGAGTGTGCTCAAGCCCTCCTTCACCTTCATCATGCTGTCCTGGTGGAGTGTCTTCATGCCACTCTTCATGCTGATCCGCTTCAGCTCGGCGGTCTCAGCCTCTTTGTTGATCGCCTCGATCAACTCCTCGTTATTCACCAGCAACTCGTGGATGCCGAGGCGACCCTTGTACCCGGTGTTGTTGCACTTGGGGCAGCCGGTGGGGCTGGCCTTGTAGATCTGGCCATGCCAACCGATGGCGCGCTGCATCACTTCCTTTTCCCGCCCTTCGGGCTCGTAGGCCACGCGGCAGACCTTGCAGACGCGGCGCATCAGCCGCTGGGAGCAGACGGCAACCAGCGAGGAGGAAATCATGAACGGCTCAATCCCCATGTCGGTCAGGCGGGCGACGGTGGAGGCCGCATCGTTCGTGTGCAGTGTGCTGATGAGCATATGGCCGGTGAGGGCCGCCTCGACGGCGATATTCGCCGTCTCCTTTTCGCGAATTTCGCCGACGAGGATGATGTCGGGGTCCTGCCGGAGGAAAGACCGGAGCGCCGTGGCAAACGTGAGCCCGATCTGCCGGTGCATCTGCATTTGATTGATCCCCGGCAGGGTATATTCGATCGGATCCTCGGCGGTGCGGATGACGACGTCGGTCGTATTGATCTCGTTGAGGGCCGAATAAAGTGTCATCGACTTGCCGGAGCCAGTCGGGCCGCAATGCAAGATCATCCCATAGGGCTGACGGATGCACTCGCGGTATTTGACCAGGTTCTCTTCACTGAAACCCAGCGCTGGCAGGGGCAGGGTGGACTTCTGTTTGTCGAGGATGCGCATCACCACGCCCTCGCCATGGTTGAGCGGGGCGGTTGAGACGCGCAGGTCGATGTCGATGTTCTTCTTGTTATACTGCTTGAAAACGATGCGGCCATCCTGCGGCAGGCGGCGTTCCGCGATGTCGAGGTTGCACATGATCTTGATGCGGGCCACCAGCGCGCCGGCCACCTTGCCGGGGAGGCGCAGTTTTTCCTGCGTCAGGCCGTCGATGCGGTAACGGACGACCACTTCCTTTTCCCAGGGCTCGATGTGAATGTCGGAGGTGCCGGCAAAGTAGGCATCCTCGATGATGCGGTTCGCCAGCTGGATGATCGGCGCCGACTCCTCATTCTCCAGATCCTCATCCATGATCTCCGTCTCGGACTCGTCAAACTGCGCGCCGAGCTGGTCGACCACGTCGGAAAACTGCACCTCATCGCGCTCGTGGTCCCGCTTCAGTTTCTCGCGGATATCCGACTCGCGGCCGAGGAGGCGGATGACGCGCTGGCCGGTCTTGTC
>JANMVS010000001.1:0-22092 GCA_031392885.1 Verrucomicrobiota bacterium | reverse complement strand
GCATCGTCATCTTCACCTTCACGCGCGAGTTGCTGAGTGATCGCGACCGCTCGGTCGGCCGCTACGACTCGCGCCTGACCGGCATCCGCTATGCCCCCGGCACGGCCCAGCCGGATTTTGATCCGAGCTACGAGGCCGTCTACGGGTCTTATACCGCGTGCTTCAACGACTATGTTCGGCGCGAGCTTAAGTACGAAAACGATCTGCCCTATAACGCTCTGACGGGCGACGTGCGGCCCTGGAACTACAACAATGTGCAGAATGAATACCTCAACACGTCCGAACTCCTGCACCGGGCGATGAGCCGCAACACCAACCTGAAAGTCTGGATCGCCAATGGGTATTATGACCTCGCCACGCCGTTTTTCGCCACGGATTACACGGTCCGCCAGATGGGGCTCGACCCAACGGTGCGCGGCAACGTCAGCCTGACCTTTTACGAAGCCGGCCACATGATGTATATGGTACCCACCGAACTCGTGAAACTGAAGGCCGACGCGGCGAAGTTCTACCGCGAGACATTGCAGGCGGTGGGGGTGAAGTAAGGTGCAGGTCGCGGGACGGATGGTCCCGGCTCCCGCCTGGATTTTAATCCTTCACTTCACGGCGTAGACTTCGCGGAGCGCGGCGGCGACATTGGCCGGGACGAACTTGGCGACATCGCCGCCGAGCTTGGCGATCTGCTTGACGAGTGAGGAACTGGTGTAGCTGTAGGACTCGTTCGGCATGACGAAGATTGTCTCCACCTTGGGCTCGAGGTGCCGGTTCATCAGTGCCATGTTGAACTCAAACTCGAAGTCGGACAGGGCCCGCAGCCCGCGGATGATGGCATGGGCTTTTTGCTGCCGGGCGAATTCGACGAGCAGGCCCTCGAAGCTGACGACATCGACGTTGGGCAAGCCGTGCAGGTTCGCCTTGATGAGCTCGACCCGCCGGGCAGGGGTGAACAGGGGCGTCTTGGTGGAGTCGATCGCGATGGCGACCCGGACGTGGCCAAAGAGCTTCGCGGCTCGTTCCAGCACATCGAGGTGCCCGTTGGTGAAGGGGTCGAAGGTTCCGGGGTAGATGCAGCGTTTCATGGGGGAGGGGAACTGGGGCAGGATTGCAGGGCCATCCGGGATGGCGAGGAAGTTTTGCGCCCTTGGGAGGCGTGATCATCAGTCCCGCTCCTGCGGGTTGCCGGCTGCACCCTTCCGCCAATATCGCGCATCCCTGCAGCAAGGGATTGCCAAGCGCCCATCGGGTGTTTCGACTGCGGGTCATGCGTTTTACCGTGGCCAACTGGATGACTGTTTCCCGCGTGCCGGCCATGTTCGCCATCGTCTGGCTGATGCAGGTGGACGGAAATTCCGGTTGGGCGGCTACGGTGGCGTTCTGGCTCTTCATTGCCGCCGCCCTCACCGATTGGTTTGACGGCATGGTGGCGCGGGCGCGGGGCGAAGTATCTTCGTTCGGCCGATTCATGGATGCCGTGGTCGACAAGGTCATGGTGATCGGCCTGATGATCGCCCTGGTCGTGGGCGACTACTTCATGGGTTACGAAAATTATGCGATGCTGCTCCTGCTCGTCATCCTCGGCCGGGAGTTCATGATGTCGGGTATGCGCATGGCGGCGGCGACGAAGGGCCTCGTGATCGAGGCGGACCTGGGAGGCAAGGTGAAGACTTTTGTCCAACTCAACTCCATCGGCTGGCTGCTCGGCGCCCGGATGATGGCGTCTGATAACGGCCACCTGTTCACCCACGCCGACCATTGGATAATTTCTCTCATCCACTGGGTCGGCATGGGGCTGTATGTGCTGGCGGCGGTGCTGACCATCACCTCCGGCTACTCCTATTTCCGGCGACACGGTCACGTGGTGCTGGAGTGAGGCCATGAACCTGACTTCGCCCCGGTGGCCCCGGGCCTTGCCGACGCGTCTGGTGGTGGGCATTGCCACGCTCGGTCCCATCGGGATGAAACTGCCCGCCCCGGGTACATGGGGTTCGCTGGCGGGTTTGCTTTATTTCACGGTATTCTTTTACCCGCTGGGATTGATCAGCACGCTGCTGCTCACGGCGGTGGGGCTCTATTTTGCGGTGGCTTTCTGCGGCGAGGCGGCGGAACGGATGGGGCGCAAGGATCCGGGTGAAGTGATTCTGGACGAATTTGCCGTGATGCCCTTGTGCTTCCTGGGCTGGCGCATGTTGGCCGCGGCCGGTTGGTCCCATTGGGTTATCCTGCTCGCGGGCTTCGGACTGTTCCGATTCTACGACATTCTCAAGCCGCTGGGCATTCGCCGGCTCCAGAGTTGGCCGGCGGGGTGGGGCATCGTGGTGGACGACGTCGCCGCCGCGTTGGCCGCATGTGCGACGCTGCACCTCGGCGCGTGGTTGTGGACGCTGCGCTGAGCCGGTATCATTCAATTGACGCGCTCCACCTTCAACGGCCTGATCCCGGCTGAGGGCGGGTGAACCGGGACTACTTCGCGGGGCGTTTGTCCCCGCGGAACCAACGTCTGAGGCTGAAATCGCCCCGGATCTTGCCGCCGCTGTCCACGCGCGTGCCGTCCGGCCCCTGGGTGATCTTGACGCTGACGCCAAACAGCCAACGACCGCGCGAATTAAAGGTCAGCCGGCTGGGGAGATCCCAGGCGAAGCCCGGTTTCACAAAGACAAACTGCCGGTTGTCCCGGCCGATCAACGAGGTGGTCTGGAAGCCGGTCTCCAGGGTGTAATGGTAGGGGAAACGATCGAGGACGAAGCCCGTGCCTAAGATCAGCGAGCTGCTGTGTGCGTCGTTTTTCCGAAAGCTGCCGGCGACGGATGATTTTCCCATCAGATCGGCGGTGCCGCTGACAAAATAGGTGAGGCCGGGGGTGTGCGGACTTTGGCGGGAGACGACCAGAAACGGCGAGTAGTGATTATAGCCATCGGTCATATCGATCGGCGGCGTGCCGACCGGGAGACGGACATTCAGACCGGCGCTGGCGTTGTACTCGGGCTGGAGCCAGTGGCGAAAGGCGTATTTGCCGCTGAACTGGACGTCGCCGATGCCGTTGCCCGGCGAACCGCTTTTCAAGCCGTGTTGAATGTAAGGTTCGACGGTGGCGCTGAGTTCGACGTGGTCGTTCACGCCCCAGCGCAAGCCGAGGGGAACGCGCACGTAGCTGCGCCGGGTGAAGTCGCCGACGTGCGGATGCACCACAAACCGGACCGAGCCTTTCCGTTCCGTCTTCGGCAGATCGGTATCGAAAATGCCGCTGATTTTGCGGAGAGCCTTTTCGTCGTCGGCGGTGACGGCCTGGGCTGCGGGGGGAGGGGATTCCTGCGCCTGGGCCGATGCGCACACCAGCAAGGTGAGCAGCAGCCGCCAAAAGGCAGGGTGAGTTCTCGGCGGGAGCATGGGTAACGCTGGCATAAGTAGAAGGGTAAGGCAAAAAAATCCGGTTAACGGGTCGCGGGGATTTAAATTTCAACTCGCCAGACGCAAGGTCAGGCGTTTCTCGGCATTCAAGGTCGCGGTGAGGCTCCAACCCATCGCGGTGGCGAAAGTGCGTGCCAAGGACAGGCCCAGGCCGACATGCTGGCCGCCACTGCGCGCGGCTTCCTTGCGCCAGAAGGGATCAAAAAGCTTTTCCACATCGGTCATCTCCAGATCACGGGCGGGATTGGACACGGCCAACGCGACCCCGGTGGCGTGGCTTGCCAGCGAGATGGCGATCGCACCGGCCTCCGGGGCGTAATCCACCGCATTGTCGAACAGGTTGGTGAGGATTGAGCGCAGCAGAACGGCGTCGGCCGGCACTTTCAGCGGGGCGAGGGAGAAGGCGATTTGCAGATGACGGGCATCCGCGCGTGGGGCAAAGCTGCGCCAGACCTCATTGACCAACGCCGCCGCATCGACCGGCTCGGCGGGACCGGCCAGTTGCCCGCTCGCTCCGCGGGCCAGGGCCAGCATGCTCGCGGTGAGCATTTCCATGTGGCGGGCGATGGCCAACATTTCACTGTCCGTCGCCGCATCCCGGGACTCCGGCCATTTCAGGGCACATTCGGCGAGGCTGCGCAATTCCGCGATGGGCGTGCGCAACTCATGCGCGAGGTCGGCGCTGAAGCGGCGTTCGCGTTCGAATGATTGTTGGAGCCGGGCGAGCAAATCATTGAGCCGGCCGCCGATGGGCCGGAGCTCCTCCGGGAATTCGCTCACCGGAAAACGGGTGGCCAGGGAACTGGCGTCGATGCGCGTGGCCTGTTCGCCCAGTCGGTCCAGGGGCTGCAGTCCGCGGCGGAGTACGCGCGGCACGATCCATAGGGTGGTGCCGAGGAGCAGCCCCGCGCACCCGGCGGCGAGACCGAGCAGTTGTCCCAGGGTCTCGTCGAGATCCTCGCGGTCCGTGGCAACGACCAACTCGACCTGGAGCGGCCGGACGATACCGCGCGCCTGCTTGGGCTCGAAAACAAACCCAATGGCTCGACCCGGGCGGCCGTTGGGGAGCGTGCACAGAAAGTAGCGGGGTTTATCCAAGCGACCCAGTTCGCGGGGGAGGTTCGCCTGGCCCAATGACTCGGAGCGCGCGAGAATGCGGCCATCGGTCAGCCAGATCTCAAAGAAATCCAGCGGCTTTTCATCGTCAAATCCCTGGAGGAAGCGATCGGTAAACTCGACCCGCACGGTGTCGGTGGTGACGACGGCCACCGTGCTGATCGCCAGCGCCTTGGTCCGGAGGGTGACATCGAATTGATGCACGACGGTGTAACAGGTCACGGCCAGCAGGGCGCTCAGGCCCACGCCAAGCAGACCCAGGGTCGTGCCCAGCAAGCGGCGGGTGAGCTGGCGACGGATGGAAATCATGCGGTGGGGGCGGCGGCCACTGCGGCCTCGAGCACATACCCCAGGCCGCGGCGGGTATGGATCAGCGGTGGCTCCCCCGCGGAGCTGATTTTCTTGCGCAGGCTGCAAATCGCGGAGTCCACGACGTTGCTCATCGGGTCGACTTGTTCGTCGTAGATGTGCGCCTCGATCTCGGCGCGCGAGACCACCTCACTGCGGCGGCGGGAGAGATATTCCAGCAGGAGATATTCCCGGGCCGTCAGGTCGACGGTCTGTCCGGCCCGGCGGGCGCAACGCGCGAGGGTGTCGATTTCGAGGGCGCCAACCTGCAGCCGCGGCTGTTTCGTACCATAGGTGCGCCGACCCAGAGCCTGGACCCGGGCCAGTAGTTCCTCGAGGGCAAACGGCTTCACCAAATAGTCGTCCGCCCCGGCCTGCAGGCCTTCCACCCGGTCCAGGATGGTATCCCGCGCGGTCAGCAGGAGCACATGCACAATCTGGCCCCGGCGGCGGAGTTCAGCGAGGACGGAAAGCCCGTCGCGCTTCGGCAACATGATATCGAGAATGATCACGTCGTAGTCATGGGAGCCGGCCAGCCAGAGACCTTCCTCGCCGTCGCCGGCCACATCGACCGCATACCCCGTTTTCCGCAGCGCGCTGGAGAGCGAACGCTGCAGCCGGACGGAATCTTCGACGATGAGTATGCGCATGGCCGGTGGCGAAGCGCGGGTTCAGTTCCGGCCGTAAACCAACACCTTGAAGGAGCCCGGGATCATTTTCGGTCGCGGGCGACCGCCGCCCGCCGGCGGGGCGGCCGCGGGGGCCTCGTAGTGGGCCGAGGCCAGGTAGATTTTGTGCGTCTGGGGATCCAGCGTCATGGTGCGGGCGCCGCGTTCGGTCGTCAGCGTCTGCACGACGGTGAACTTGTCCGGGCTGTCCTCGTGGGCGATGGTCACCGTGCCGGCGCCAGCCGAGGCGAACGCCAGTTGCGTGCCCGGATCAAACGACGTCGCATCGATGCCGGAGCCGGCGTCGATGGTTGCGACAACTTTTCCGGTGCTGCTGTCCATGATGATCATCTTTTCGTTGCCGCAGCCAAGAATCAGCCGGTGATGAGCCTCATCGATGGCCATGCCGGTGGGTTCCGCGCCGGGGGCGGTGGGCCAATGGTTCACGATCAGGTGGGTCTTGGTGTCGATGGCGATGACCTCGTTCTTGTCCTCGATGTTGACGTAGACCCGGTCCGCCGCCGGGTCCGCTTGGGCGAATTCCGGTTTGCCGCCGACGGGCACGGTGGCCACGGCCTGGCCGGTCGCGGCCGCAAAAATGGTGGCCGTCTTGCCGCGACCGTCGAGCGTGTAGACTTCGCGGCGACCCGGCTCATAAAGAATGGCATCGGGATTCTGGCCGGTCTCAACCTTGGCGATCGTCTGCCGGGTCTTGAGATCGACGATGCTGGCCTTGTTTTCCTTGCCGTTGCTGGAGAAACCGCGGCCCAGTTCCGGGGCGAAGGCGAAACCGTGGACGCCCGGCGTGTCGGTGATTTCACCGACAATCCGGTCGGTAGCCGTGTCGATCACCACCACCTTGGTGGCGTGGGTCACGTACAGCAGATGGGCGGCGGGATCGACGGAGAGGTAGTCCCAGCCGCCATCGCTGCCGACGGGGATTTCCTTGAGCAAATGATAGGAACCATCCGCGCGGCAAACCGGGGCGGTGGCGATACCGAACAGGCCGAGGGCAAGCAGGCCGATTATCTGAGGAGGATGATGTTTCATGGGATAAATGGTGCGTCGCATGAGGCCGGTGGTCATCGGCCGGGAGCTGCCCGCTGTGTGTCGCACTAGCTGGTTAGACCTTTCATGTTACTAAATCGAGGATTATGGAAACATGACGCCAAGCACCGGTTCGTCATCTTGCCATAATGAATACTTCGCCAGCCCGGATATTTCACACTCTGCTCGCAACCGAAACCACACCCTGTGCCAATTTTTTTTCCGCATTCACGGCTGCTCGGGATATCCGGGCTAGGTTGATCATGACGCTGCGGGCCAGCCGGCGTTTTTATTCACAATCGATCTAATACACCGGAGCTTTCCCCGGCTTGGTCGGCCGGCAGGAAGAATTCCCCCGGCGAGGTCGCCGTGGCTCCAGAGAGCAGCAGGCTGGAGTGCGGGCGACCCCGCCCGCGGGTTTGAAATGCCCCGGGGCTTGCCCCGGGGCTCTTTACTTGGCGGCTCCCTGGCGCCGGCTTCTTTAGAGCGCGTCCGCTCCCGAACCCAGATCGGTCCCGGCTCAAAGCTGGTTGTCGAACTTCAGCGGGTCGTCCTTGGATTTTTTCAGAGGCTGCCCAAAATAATAAATCAGCCCGACGTAGAGGATGCGGGCACTGCGCCGGCGGGTGATTTCCTCGTGTAGCACCGGGGTGTCGAGCCGGGAGGATTCCTTGAGGGAATTAAACAGGTCGGAAGCCGTCAGCACGACCGCCAGCTTCTTTTGCAGAAAATCCTGCCGCAGGCCGAGGTTGGCCACGGACACCGGCAGGCGTGAACCCTGCGGGGTGAGCCGGGCGGAAGCATAGTTGGTGTTGAACTGTACGAGCGTGCTTTTCGCCAGCTGCCAGGTGGCGCTTAGCTTGGCGCTCCAGGAAACCGCGAACTTATTGCCCGTAAAGCCAAGGTTGGCCGCGTCGAGGGTGTTGAAATAGGTGTTGGAGCTGAAATTCAGCGACCAGCTCTGACCAACATCCGCGGTGGCCGCGAGTTCGATCCCCGTCGAGCGGCTTGTCGCCAGATTTTCCTGCGTGGTGAAAAGGACGGAATTGCCCGTGGCGCGGGTGATGGTGGTGAAGCCGTTATACAGGTCGCGATGGTAGACGGTGGAGACGAAGGTCGTGTGATCATTCTTGAACTGGTAGCCAGCCTCGATCGAGTGGATATCCTCGGGTTTCAACCGGGGATTGCCCGCCCGCAGGGTAAAGGGATCGCTGTATTCGGGGAACGGGTTGAGGTCATCACTCTCTGGCCGGCGCACGCGGTGGCTGTAGTTGAGCTGAAACTCGTGACGGGCACTCGGCTGGTAGGCCAGATGCAGACTGGGATAGGTGCGGAAATAGTCGTTGGCGATCACCTCTCCCGTATTCACCAGCACTGATTTGGTGCCGGCCTGCTCCGGCCGCACTCCGGCAAGGAAGCCGAACTCACCGAGCGTGCGTTCATACGTCACATAGAAAGCGTGGATCGTCTGGTCATAGGCGAAGCGATTGGATTTGGCCGGGTCCCGGGTGAATAATCCACTGGCCGGGCTCAGCACCGAGACGACGAAGTCCGTATCCAGGTGTTCCGCGGTCCGCGTGTAACCGGCCTCGATTTTGGCGCCGCGGGTGAGCGGATGGACATATTCCACGATGACCTCGGTGCTTCGGTCGGTGGGCCGGATCAACGTCTGGTCGAAAGTTGATGCCGATAGCGGTGTCCGGAAAATATTCGCGTAGTGATTGTCCTCCTCCTCGGTGGTGGACGAGGACTTGAACTCCAGGTTCAGTTCGTGATCGGCGGTGGGGAAAGTGTGCTGGTAAGTCAGGGAAAATTCCGCGCTGCCCTCAAACTCCGGGTCGTAGCGGGTGCGGTCATAGTCACTGCTGACCGTGCCGCTGCCCGAGCGCACCAGGTTGTGGTCGGTCGCCGTCCGGTTGAAACTGCGGTGATTGGAGCTGGCCGAGGCGCCGAGCTTGTTGTGCGGATCAAGGTCGTACTCGAGTCCCGCCCGCGCAATGCGCGTGAGCGGGCGCGAATGCTCCACCGTCCGCTTCTCGAGTGTGGTGGTCGCCCCGGTCAGCGGGTCGACGATCGTGCGGAGGTCGGTCGCCCGGCGCGGGCGGTCGTCTTGCCGGACACTGTAGCTGCCGAAGAAGCTGAGCCCACCCCGGCGGCAGTTCGTGGCCAGGGAGGCGTTGGCGCGCGCCTCATTGCCGACGTTGGCGCTAAACGTGTTCGCAAAACCGCCGGGGCGTTTTTTCTTCAGGGTGATATTGATGATGCCGGCGGTACCGTCCGGCTTATATTTTGCGGACGGGTTGGTGATGACCTCGATTTTATCGATCGAGTCCGCCGGCAGTTGTTGCAGCACCTCGGCGCGGCTCTTGCCCAGCAGCGTGGAAGTGCGGCCGTTCAACAGGATCAGGACATTCCCCGAGCCGCGCAGACTGACGTTGCCATCGATATCCACCTGGACCGAGGGAATGTTCTGCAGCAGGTCGCTCGCGGAGCCGGTGACGCTTTGGATTTCCCGGCCCACGCTATAGATTTTTCGATCGATCGAATTGCGAAAATCGCGCGGCCGGGCCTTGACCTCGAGCTTGTCAAGTTGGAGCGCGGAATCGCCGACCTCGAGGTGACCCAGATCGAGCACCTTGGTCTGGGCGGTGACCGTAAACGGGGCAGTCTCGCGGCTCTCGGACCCGACAAAACCATAACTCACGACATATTTTCCGGGCGGCACATTTTCCAGGGAATAGCGGCCGCGAGGGTCAGTGACCGTGCGCTCCACGATGGTATCGGTGGCCGTGTTTTTCAAGGTGACGGTGACCGACTCGACCGGGTGGGTCGCCGTCTGGTCGAGGATGACCCCGGCCACGCGGCCCGAATCCTGCGACTGGGCGAGAATCGCGCCGGGCAAACCCAAGGCCAGTACGGCCACAAGGCTGATACCGGTCGCGCTCGAGAAATGGATTATTCCAGGCCGGGCGAATCCGCTGGATGAGCCGTGGCGCACTGCGGCTCGTCGGACACGACGCGCCCTACCAAAAGTCCCAAGATCACTGGACGGTGGTAGTAGTAGGTTAAGCCAACCGGGCCGCCCGTTGCCCGGATCGGAACGGAACAGCGGGGTCAGGGGCGAAACGCCATTAAGGCAGCGAGGCAAAATCATTCCGCGGGAGGCTAGCAGCTGGAAGATGATGGCAAGATGACGCCCTGAACCCGG
Organism: Verrucomicrobiota bacterium; assembly: GCA_031392885.1. Taxonomy (GTDB): domain Bacteria; phylum Verrucomicrobiota; class Verrucomicrobiia; order Opitutales; family Opitutaceae; genus Lacunisphaera. The sequence continues at coordinate 12,300 of JANMVS010000001.1, read as the reverse complement.
GAAGGGGAACGCCGGGCTACTGCGAACCCCCGTGGCGGAGGTGATCGATCACCTGGCCAAAGGTGATTTCCGCGCGCAGCCGGGAGTTGACCTTCAACTCGTAGCCATCGGGGCCCCAGGTCATGGGCGTGCCCAGGCCGATGATCCATTGGGTCTTGGATCGGAAGGTCATTTTTTTCGGGACATACCAGAGGACGCCGGGCCGGACATAAAAAAAATGCTCCGGACCGCCGCCGATAAACGCGGTGGTGGTGTAGGTGCCGGAAAACGTCCACTGCAGCTGTCCCAGGTCATAGACGCCGCCCGCAGTAAGGGAGAGGGAAGGGTCCTGCGGCTGGTTGCGTTGGAAGGCGCCCGCCACCCCGCTTGGCGTGATGAGGTCAACCGTGGCCCCGGCAAAGGTGGTGAGGTGGGGGTTACGGTCCGAATGATGCTGGATGACCACACTGGGCGTGTAGTGGTTGTGGCCGTCCGTCAGGTCGAACGGCGGCTGGCCGACTGGCTGGGTAATATTCAAACTGAGACTCGTTTCGAAGTCCGCTCGCGGCCAGGCGGAGAAAATGTATTTCAGGCCGTAGTGGAGCTCGCCGATGCCGTAGCCGTTGGAATTGGAGTTGGAACGGAGCCCGCGGGCGACAAAGGCTGCGGCTTCCGTGCTGAATTCGAAATGATCATTCAACGCCCAGCGAAAACCCACATCGGTACGGACGTAATCGCGCCGCACGAGGTCGCTGAGGTGCGGGTTCAGGATCAACTTGACGGTGCCGGGCGGGTCAAGTTCGGGCAGTTCGATATCGAATAGTCCGCGGACCCGGGAAAAAAACGGCGGGGAACTCTGTGGCGTCCGGATGTTTTCCGCGGGGGGGCTCTGCGCCCAGCCGAGTGGCGCAGCCAGGCTAAAGCCAAGCAGGAGAACGAAGCGGTGAATCATAGCGATCAGGGCAACAGTTGGAGACGCTCGAAAGGGAGCCGGACGAGCAGCCCTTGCTGGAGAACGTCCACTGACACGACAATTCCCTGTGGGTTCGCGGGATCGTCCACATAGCCCTCCAAGCCATGGAGCGGGCCACCTTGCACCCGAACGTGGGTGCCTTTTTTCATCAACGGTTGGAGGGCCGCCTCCAAGCCGGACGCGCAAACGCGTTTCACGTCCTCGAGTTGGCGCAGGAACACGGCTTCATTATCCACCAGCAGCGCGCGGACCAGGAGATCCTGCTGGTAGATGCGGTCTTTGCGTTCCGGCTGCAATTGGCCAAAGACATAGCCGGCAAACAGCGGTTTGGTGAAAGTTTTTTTCTGGTTGCCATAGTGCCGGACGCTCTGGAGCAGCGGCAGGCAATGGACGAATTTCTCCCGCGCGAGCAACGCGGCGAACTTTTTTTCGCAGCGGGGCTTGGTGTGGCAGACGAACCAGCGGGGCCCGGCAAAGGCAGGAAGGTGTTGGCCCATGAGTCAGAGTGTAGATCGGGGTTTAGCCCCGCCAGAATGCGCGTCGGGCGTGAAGGCCGGCCTACAGTTTCCCGAGCAGTTGCAGCGCCTCAAGATAGCCGGGGAAACCCTTGCCCGCGATCATCGCCACACAGGCGCCGGCGGTCATGGACTGGCGCCGGAATTTTTCCCGTTGTTTGATGGCGGAGATGTGCACCTCAACCGCCGGCAGGTCGCTGGCCGCCAGGGCGTCACGCAGTGCGATGCTGGTGTGCGAGTAGGCCCCGAAGTTGACGATAAAGGCCTCGATCCCGCGGTCGGTCAGCGCGTGGATTTTATCGACCAGGGCGCCCTCGTGGGCCGACTGGAAAAACGTGACGGTGAAACCGAGCCGCTTCGCCTCGGTGCGGATCAGCTTTTCGAGGTCCTGGAGTGTCGCCGTGCCGTAGATGGCGGGCTGGCGGCGGCCGAGCCGGTCGAGATTGGGGCCGTGGAGAATGGCGATTTTTTTCATCAGAGGATTACCACTGCACACACGGAATACACCGAAAGGGGCAGTCGAGCTAATTTTACTTCCGGGGTGCAGGGGATGCTGTGACTGATTTAAAGCGGGTTTTCCGTTTCGATGAATTCCCAGGGCAGGCGGAATTTTTTGGCGAGTTCGGCCGCCAGCGCCTTAACGCCGTGCACCTCGGTGGCGTAATGGCCGCAGCAGATCAGATTGAGGTGGTGCTCCTGGGCGTAGTTGAACCACTCCTCGCGGAGTTCGCCGGTGATGAGGGTGTCCACGCCCGCCGCGACCAGCTGGGGCACGGCGCTGTTGCCGCTGCCGCTGCAGAAGGCGACCTGCTTGGGCACGGCCGGGCCGCAATCCGCGGCGATCACGCGCGGGTAAAGTTCCTCGAGCCGGGCGCAGAGCTGGGCACGTTTCAGCCTGTTCATGGCAATCCAGCCGATCGGCTCGTTTTCGTGAAACAGGAACGGGCGCCGGGCCTTCAGCCCGAGCTGGCGGGCGAGGAGGACATTGTTGCCGATCTCCTCGTGCGCATCGAGGGGCAGATGGCTGGAATAAACCGCGCAGTTGCCGCGGATGAGGGCGGCGTAGCGCCCGTAAACCGGTCCGGTCAGCGGTTGCACGCCGCCCCAGAACAGCCCGTGGTGGACGATGAGCAAATCGACGCCACTCTCCACCGCCTGCTCAAACGGCACCTGGCCGGCGTCCACCGCCGCACCGATCTTCGTCACGCGGCCGTCGTTGGCGACCTGCAGGCCGTTGTGGGCGCCGGGGAAATCCTTGAACGCGGCGCGCCGGGTGCGTTTGTCACAGTAGTCGATGAGTTGTTGCAGCGAGGCCATGCCGCAGGTTGAGGGGCGGGGAAGTGGCGTGCAAGCCGGCGGTGGAGGCTGGCCCGCGGCGGATGGAACAGGTCCGGCGACCATGTTCCCCCTTGCCACGCGGCGGGCGTTTCCCACCGTTACAGGCATGGCCGCTAGTAAAAAAACGAACCCCATCGAGCTCATCAGCCAGGCCATCGCGGCCTTTCCCCACCGCCCCAGCTGGGACGAGTATTTCATGGCGACGGCGAAGCTCATCGCCTCGCGCTCCAACTGCGAGCGACTCAATGTCGGCTGCGTGATTGTTACCGGCGGCGAGAGGAAAAACCGGCTGGTGGCGGCCGGCTACAATGGCTACTTGCCCGGCACGCCGCACGCGGCGCGGGTCCGGGACGGCCACGAGCAGGCGACGGTGCATGCCGAGCAGAATGCCATCGCGGATGCGGCCCGGCGCGGCTCGAGTGTCGAGGGCTGCGTGGCCTACGTGACCCATTATCCCTGCATCAATTGCGCGAAGATTCTCGCCGCGGCCGGCATCTCCGAGATCCGCTACCACGAGGATTACCACAATGACCTGCTGGTCCCGCCCATCCTGCGGGACGCCGGGGTGAAGATCACCCAACTGTGAGCCCGAACCCGGACATTCCACACTTTGAATGCCAGTTTTCGATCATCTGCTGACTGGAGTCGCAGCGACCCCGTTGCGGTTTGCCCGCGAACCCACGGCGAGGTCGCCGTCGCTCCATGAAATATCCGGGCTGATCAACCCGGCCAAGTAGGTTGCGCGCCATACCAATGAAAGAACGCCGTCCAGTGCGAATGCCGAAGAGCTTTGCGGGCCAGTTGCTGCTGGCGCACCCGGTGATGCGCGATTCGAATTTTAAGCGCGCGGTCATTTTGCTCTCCGCCCACAGTGCGGAGGGCGCCATGGGGGTCGTGCTCAACCGACCGCTCGGCAAGCAGCTGGCCGAGTTGAATACCGCCTTCGCCTTCGGTCCGCTGGCCGGGGTGCCCCTCTATTGCGGGGGTCCGGTGGAACCCGAACAGTTGATTATCGTTTCGTGGCAGTGGCTGCAAACGGAGAACGCCTTCCAGCTGCACTTTGGGATCGATCCGGAGAAGGCCGCCGAGCTCATTGGTACTCCGGGCCTGACCGTCCGGGCTTTTCTCGGCTACGCCGGCTGGAGCCGGGGACAGCTGGAAAATGAAATGAAGCAGGACACCTGGTTCGTCACGACCGTCGAGGGAGGTCAACTGGAGCAGGCCGACGGGGTGGCCCTGTGGCGCAATATTCTGGGTGGGCTGGATCCCGAATTGAAATTTCTCGCCAACGAACCGGAGGATCCGTCGGTAAACTAGCCGGGCCAGCGGGTTAGGGGATGGAGGCAGGGCTTCAATCCGGGCGGAGCCCGCGGCGCAGACCGCAGCCCGCGGGGCTGATGGCCCCGCCTCCAACAATGCTGGCAAGCTTCGCCCCACCAGCCCGATAGCGAAAGAATTGGCGGGGAAAATCTTTTGTTTTGACAGGGGGTGCGGCGACCATCTTCTTTTCTAACTTTTATGAAAGTCGTCTCCTCCATCAAATCCGCCAAGGTGCGTCACCCGGCCTGTCAGGTCGTTCGCCGCAAAGGGCGCATCTACGTCATCAATAAAGTCGAGCCGCGCTACAAGGCGCGCCAAGGCTGATCCCAACCACCTATTACCGTGAAGACCGAAGGCCATCCCGCACTCAACAACGTCTGTTTCCTCGACATTGGAACCGGCAAGAAATTTCTCACCAAGTCCACGATGAAGTCCATCCGTACCGAGAAGATCGACGGCCAGGACTACTTTGTGATCGTGCGTGACGTCACCATGGACTCGCATCCCGCCTACACGGGCGAGAAGCGCATGGTCGACACCGCCGGCCGCGTCGAGAAGTTCACCACCAAGTTCAAGCGCGCGACGAAGGTCAAATAAGACCTGCGCCGCTGAAACGTCCGAAGCCCTCCCGTTATGGAGGGCTTTTTTCTTTCCGGTGGGTCCAATCCCCCGGAGGTTAGGGACCGTGAGCCGATCGAACGAATCCGGCTTGGATGGAATGTAGGAGCCTGCTGGTAGGCGATTCAGCGCGCCCGTTGACGGAGAACAGGCTGAATCGCTTGCAAGCAAGCTCCTACAGTTGAGAGCCCGCGGGTTTGAAATGCCCCGCGGCTTGCCCTGGCCCGGATATCCCGAGCAGCCGCGAAGGCGGAAAAAGATTTGGCACCGGGTGTGGTTTCGGTTGCGAGCAGAGTGTGAAATCTGCGGGTTCGGGGACCTCGGCCGAGCCACGGCTCGGCCGGGACGACTCGCCCGACCAACAGGGGGTCGGACTCGACCTGCCTACCAGAGGCAAAAAATCTTTCCATGGGCTGCTTCTGTGTGTTCTGTGTGTTCGGTGGTTACTCCTTCTCCCAAGCTCATCCTCTTCGACTGTGATTTGACGCTCAGTGCCATCGAGGGCATCGATGAGTTGGCGCGGCTGCGCGGCCCGGCGGTTTTTGCGGAAGTCGCGGCCATGACCACGGCGGCGATGGAAGGCAAAATCCCGGTGGAAGAGGTCTTCGCCCGCCGGCTCGCGATCATCCGGCCCTCCCGGGCTGACGTCGAACAGGTCGGCCGGCTTTACATTGAGCACGTCGAGCCTACCGCGGTTGCGACCATCACTGCGCTCAAGGCTGCCGGTTGGACTCCGCTGATCTTGAGCGGAGGGTTTCGCCCCGTGATCGCCCCCTTGGCGGCCTGCCTGGGCCTGGCGCGCGTCGAGGCCGTGGATTTGTTTTTTGACCCGCAGGGAAATTACACCGGGTTTGACGCGAGCTTTCCCTCCACCCGCTCAGGTGGAAAACCGGTGTGCATTGCCGCCTTGAAGCGCGAACTGCAGCCCGGCCGCATCGTCATGGTGGGTGACGGGGTCAGCGACCTTGAGACCAAGCCAGTCGTGGATCTGTTCGTGGGTTTTGGGCGTTACACGGTGCGGGACCGGGTCAAGACCGGGGCCCATACCTTTATCACCCGCCTGCATGAGCTGCTTCCTCTAGTCACATGAATAGCCATCGCCGAATCCGTCTTACTCTTTTCCTGGGGTTGGTGATTTTTGTCGTGTCCGCCGCCGCGACGGCATCCGTACCTCATCCGGAACCTTTTCCCCGGGAATTATCCGCCTATGCCCGGCCGGCCCCGGCGGGACTGGGGGCGGTCCTCCGCGCCCGGGTCGAAGCGGAACCTTTCAACGGGGTGGCGACGCTGATTTTCGGCCTCGCGGTCATTCACACCTTCCTGGCGCCAAAGATCCGTCACTGGGGCCAGGTGGTGGAGGAGCGGCACCGCGCCCGTCTGAAAATCCGGAGCGCGCCCACCGATGATGATGATGGCCAACCGGACGAGGTCAGTTTCGGGGGGCAGGTGCTGCATTTTTTTGGGGAGGTTGAGGCGGTATTCGGCCTGTGGGCGGTGGCGCTGGGCGCGGCCATCATCTGGTTCAAAGGGGTCGACCCGGCGGTCCACTACCTCGGCGAGACCGTGAATTTCACCGAACCGATCTTTGTGGTGATCATCATGGCGCTGGCTTCGACCCGGCCGGTCATGCGGCTGGCGGAGCAGAGTCTGCGTCTCGTCGCCTCGCTGGGCGGCGGCCGACCGGTGGCGTGGTGGTTTTCCATTCTCACCATCGCCCCCCTGCTGGGTTCATTCATCACCGAGCCGGCGGCGATGACCATCGCGGCCTTGCTGCTGGCCAAACAATTTTATGCCCTGCAGCCGAGCGCCCAGCTGCGCTATGCCACGCTGGGGTTGCTCTTCGTGAATATTTCCATCGGCGGAACGCTCACGCACTTCGCCGCCCCGCCGGTTCTGATGGTCGCCGCGACCTGGCAGTGGGGCATTACTTACATGTTCACGCACTTCGGCTGGCCCGCGATTTCCGGCATCGTGCTGTCCAATGTTTTCTATTTTCTGGTCTTCCGCCGGGAGTTACTCTCGTTGCAAGCTGCGGCCGTGGTCCGGGTGAAGGAGGAACCGGTGCCGGCGTGGGTCACGGGGGTTCACCTGTGCTTTCTCGGCTTCACGGTCTGGACGGCGCATCATCCGCCGCTGTTCATTGGGGGCTTTCTCTTCTTCCTCGCCTTCGCCCAAGCGACGGCGCACCACCAAACCAAGGTGGATTTGCGCAGTCCTCTGCTGGTCGGTTTCTTTCTCGCCGGCCTCGTAATTCACGGCGGCCTGCAGGGCTGGTGGATCGAGCCCCTGCTCGGCCGGCTCGGTGAAAAATCCCTGTTTACCGGTGCGATCATTCTGACGGCATTCAATGACAACGCCTTGATCACCTATCTGGCCACGCTGGTGCCCGGTCTGACCGAGAATTTGAAGTTCGCCGTCGTGGCGGGCGCGGTGACCGGCGGCGGCCTGACCGTCATCGCCAACGCGCCCAATCCCGCCGGCCAGTCGATTTTGGCGCGTTATTTTACCGACGGGGTCTCGCCGCTGGGCCTGTTTCTCGGCGCGCTGTTTCCCACCCTGATCGTCGCGTTCTCGTTCATGGTGCTCTGAGGCGGCCGGTGCGCCAGCCCGGACGGCGACCGGTGCGTCAGCCCGGGCGGTGCGGAGACCGCCCCTCCAAAAAATTCACGCTGCAGCGGGTTTGAAGACACGGCTTAGTCTCTGTGGGCCATGAACGACGGTCCGCAGGGACGCGGACCCTCCCTGTGGCGCCCGGGCCGTTGAGGGCAACGGCCCCTACCCGGGCCTGCGAACCGCCGTTGACTCGCGGATGCCGCGCACCCTATCCTGCCCGATGCTCCGGCGGACATTGGGCCCGTCGGGCTTACCCCCAACCAAAGGCTGTTTCCATGGAAAAGCTGCGTCAATACATCGACTGGGCGGAAGCCCACCCCAAGGTCTGGCTCGATTGTGTGCGGATCTATCTCGGACTGGGTCTTTTTGTCCGCGGTGTGTTCATCATCACCAACACCCGCGCGGAATTTATCCAGACCCTCCTCCAGCGGCTGGAATATCCCTGGCTCGTCACCGTCGTGCTGCTGCACTACATCTCCCTCGCCCACCTCGTGGGTGGCCTGATGCTGACCGTCGGCGTCTTGACCCGGATCGCGGCCTGGGTGCAGATTCCGATTCTGGCCGGCGCGCTCTTCATGCATCGCGGCGAGGGGCTCATGTCCGGCGGGCAATCCCTCGAGTTCTCCGCCCTCGTGTTCTTTTTGCTGGTGGTGTTCGCGATCAGCGGCGCCGGCCCGCTGTCCGTCGACAATGGCATGCCGAAGCTGAGACCCGCGATCACGCCGTGAACGATCCAAGGCAATCAACCACGGATTGCACAGATGGTCACGGATAAGACCGGGAGGAGAAAATCCAGAACCAGAAGTTGAAACCACTAATCTACACTAATGGGTCACTAATGATTAGTGAGGTATCAGTGGAGATTAGTGGTTAACCTGCCTTGGGATTGATCCGTGCAATCCGTGGTCAAAATGCTCGGACAGGCGAAACTCATTAGCGGTTAGCCTCCTTGCAGTTTCCGCAGCAGCTCCGCCTCATCGATCACCGGCACGCCGAGCTCCTTCGCCTTGTCCAGCTTCGAACCGGCTTCGGCACCCGCGAGCACGTAGCTCGTCTTCTTGCTGACGCTGCCGCTCACCTTGCCGCCGGCCGCCTCGATCTTGGCGGCCGCCTCGTCGCGCGACATCGTCGGCAGCGTGCCGGTCAGGACAAAGGTTTTGCCCGCAAAAATCGTGCTGCCCCCAACAGGCTTCTCGGGAGCTACCGGCTTCAGCCCAACCTCGAGCAGGCCGGCCACCAGTGCCCGGTTGCGCTTGTCGCCGAAAAATCCCGTGATCGCCACCGCCATGGTCTCGCCGATGCCGGAGATCACGCTCTCCTTGTTGGCGATGAAATCCTCCACGGTCGCCGCCGCGAGTTTCCCGATGTCGCGGAAATGCGTGGCCAGATCCTTCGCGGCGGACACGCCGACGTGCGGAATGCCCAGCCCGTGGATCAGCCGCCAAAGCTCGCAGCGCTTGGCCGCCTCGAGCGCCGCGAGCAGGTTGTCCGTCGATTTCCCGACGCTCTTCCCGAGGGTCAGCAGATCATCGCGCCTCAGCCGGAACAGGTCGGGCAACTCCTTCACCCAGCCCTGCTCCACCAGTTCATCTATCATCGCGGTGCCCAGTCCGTCGATGTCGAGGCAGGCCTTGGAAACAAAATGCGTCAACCGACGGCGCACTTGGGCGGGGCAACTGAGATTCGGACAGCGCATGGCCACCTCTTCCTCCAGCTGCACCACCGACGTGCCGCAAACCGGACACTGGGCGGGAAATTCGTAGGGCCGGCAAGCCGGCGTCCGGCGCTTGAGGTTCACCTCGATGACCGCCGGGATGACCTCGCCGGCCTTCTCCACCAGCACGTAGTCACCGACGCGGATGTCCTTGCGGGCGATCTCGTCCTTGTTGTGCAGCGTGGCGCGCCCGACGGTTGAGCCCGCCAGCAGGACCGGCTCCAGCTCGGCCACCGGCGTCAGCACCCCCGTGCGGCCCACCTGCACCGTGATGGCGTTGATTTTCGTCTCGGCACGCTCGGGCTCGAACTTGTAGGCGATGGCCCAGCGCGGCGCCTTGGCCGTACTGCCGGCCTCGCGCCGCAGCGCGAAGGAGTCGAGCTTGGTCACGGCGCCATCCGTGCCATAGGCGAAGGCGTGCCGCTGCTGGTCGAGTTCGCCCACGGCTTTCCACGCCGCGTCGATGCCATGGGCCGGCCAGAATTTCTCCACCGTGGGCAACCCCCACCGCTTCACCATCGCGAGGAACTCGCTCTGTGAGTCGGCAATCTGCGGTTCGCAATAGCCGACGCCGTAGAGCACGATCTCCAGCTTGCGCCGGGCGACTTCCTTGGGATCCAGCTGCTTGATAGTGCCGGCGGCCAGGTTGCGCGGATTAGCGTACACCGGCTCGCCCGCCTCTTCCCGCTCCTGGTTGATGCGCTGGAACTCCGCCGTCGTCAGGTAAATCTCCCCGCGAATCTCGATTACGTCCGGCACCGGGTGCTTCTTGTCCGCCTTCAATTCAGCGGGCAGGGAGTAGATGGTGCGGGCGTTGACCGTGATGTCGTCGCCCTCCTCGCCATTGCCGCGGGTGACGGCGCGCACCAGCCTGCCCTTCTCGTAGGTCACGCTGACGGCCAGGCCGTCGATCTTGGGCTCGATCACGTAAGCCGGTTCCTCGCGGCCGAAGAGCTTCACCAGCCGCTGGTGAAAGGCCCGGTATTCCGCTTCGGAATAGGTATTGTCGAGGCTCTGCATCGGCTGGCGGTGCCGGTAGGTCGAGAATCCCTCCAGCCGGTCGTCGCCCACCTGCGCGGTCGGCGAGACCTTGGCGGCAAACTGCGGGAACTGTTTTTCCAAGTCCGCCAGCTCGCGTTTCAGCCGGTCGTAATCGAAATCCGCAATCAGTGGTTTGGCCTGCCGGTAGTACAGCTCGTCATGCTGCGTCACCTGCTGGCGTAGCTCGGCGATGCGTTTTTCGGCCTCTGCAGGGGTCATGCGGAAGAATTAGGCACGGGTTCCGGCGAAATTTCAACCCGGGCTTTGCGGAAACCGTACCCCCACGGATGGCACAGAAAGGCACGGATTTCGATCCACGGCAGGTTAACCACTAATGGCCACTAACCCCTCACTAATCCAGAAAGCCCAACCTTCCCGCGGATGACGCTGACGAACGCGGATGATCGAATCATGGATTTGTCCCTATTCTGACCTGCCTGTCTTTATCCGCGTCGATTCGCGTAATCCGCGGAAAATGCCTTGTCCGAATTAGTGCCCATTAGTGTTCATTAGTGGTTAGTATAGCTTTGGGTTCAGCTGCGGTCGCATCGCTCGATCCCGGCTTGGCGCGTTTCTTCCACAGGGGCGCCTCCATCAAACGGCGATACCAAGGCCAGCAGATATAGCGGCTCACCGCTACGGCCGCCCCCACGGTATCCGCCGCCCAGTCGGCCAGATCATACTGACGATATATGGTGAAACTTTGCCTGATTTCATCCCCAGCCCGTAAGCCGCCGCCAGCGGCAGCGCCCACCACAGTCCCAACCCAGGCCAGCGCACGAGCGCAGGATGATTGCCGTCGCCAACTTAAGCGACAATTAGCATACCTCAAAGACGAATCCCCCGCCACCCGCCGAAGCACGCCCGCCGAAGCATACTGGGACGGAATACCGTGCAGGCGGTCAGAGACTCGCCAGTTCACCCGTCGAATCGCCGATCCGCGGCACGCTGTCCAGCCCCATGCGCCGAGCCATGGTCAGATAGAGATTGGTCATCGGCACATCGTTGTATTGCTTGCGGCGACCGGTGGTGAATGCCCCACCGCCCCCACCCGCCAGGACCACCGGCAGGTTGGTGTGCGTGTGCTTGTTGCCGTCGGAGTTGCCGCAGCCATAGACAATCATGGAGTTGTTCAGCACCGAGGTTCCGTCCGGATCCTTCATCTGCTCAAGCTTCCCGAGAAACCGGGCAAAGTGCTCCATATAGAATTGGTCGATCCGCCCGACCTTTTCCAAAAGGTCGGCGTTGCCCCGGTGGTGGGAGCAATAGTGATGGCCTTCCGCAATGCCGATCTCCGGAAACGCCCGGTTCGAGCCGTCACCAGCCAGCAGGAGTGTGGCGACCCGCGTAGAGTCCGTCTGGAACGCGAGCGCCAGCAGATCATACATCATATCCATGTGCTGGCCGTAATCCCCGGGAATGCCCGGCGGTGTGTCGATGCCGGGCCGGGGCAGCACGCCAAAACTCTCCGCATGCTGCAAGCGCTGCTCGATCTCCCGCACGCTGGTGAGATATTCGTCCAGTTTCTCCCGGTCGCGCCGGCTCAGCTGGTTGTTCATCGAGAGCGTGTCGTCGAGGACGAAGTCGAGCAGGGACTTCTGTGTGTGCATACGGAGCTGGTAATTGCGCTGCCGTTCCTCCGGCAGGCCCGAGCCAAAGAGGCGCTCAAAGACGAGCCGCGGATTAGGCTCCGGCGTCATGGGCGTCGTGGGTGACTGCCATGAAATATTATAAACATAGGCGCAGGAATATCCCGTATCGCATCCGCCTGACTTGCGCACCGAGTCGCAGGACAACTCCAACGATGGCAGGCGGGTGGCCTTGCCCACCTGCTTGGCCACGAGCTGATCAACGGATACCCCGACGTGAATGTCACTGCCATCGGTCTTGCGTGCCCGCGCGCCCGTCAGGAAGGTGGCATTGGCCCGGGCATGGTCACCACCGCCATCATTGCCGGGCTCCGCCTCATGCAGGGCGAGCCCGCCTACCACCTGGATTTTGTCGCGCAGGGCCTGCAACGGCTGCATGGTGCGCCCAAGCTCGAAACCCGGTCCTGCGGGCGGCCACCAATAATCCTGCCGGGCCCCATTGGGAAAATACATGAATGCCATCCGGAGCGGCGCACCGGAGGCCGTGGTTGCGACCGCGGGAGCCGCCGGCGCAGCCCGCAGGGTCGCCGGCATGAGTGT
>JANMVS010000274.1:0-6859 GCA_031392885.1 Verrucomicrobiota bacterium | reverse complement strand
AGCGACCGGCCCAAGGATGTTATCTTCGAGATGATCGAGGAGGAACTGGCCTCCCGTCTCGTCCCCGCCGGCTTCGGCGAGAAGGGCGGCGCCTCGGCCGCCAACATCGAGAGCCTCGTCGGCTGGCTGAATTCCCATTTCCCCGTCAGCGCCAAGGTCGCGGATATCTCCGAGCGCGCCGACTTTGACGTCCTGCTCAAGCAGCTGGTCGAGCGCATCACCTCGGCCTACGCCCTGAAGGAATCTGTCGAGGATCCTGCGGCCTTGGGTGGACTCGAGCGCTACATCGTCATCAACGCCATCGACCATCACTGGCAGGAACACCTGACCGAGATGGAGGAACTGCGCCGCTCCATTGGTCTGCGCAGCTACGGCCAGAAGGATCCGCTTTCCGAGTACAAGGGCGAGGCCTTCCGCTTTTTCGAGGAGCTGATGAACAACGTCCGCCTGCAGATCTGCACGAGCCTTTTCCGCTCGGCGACGAATCGCGACGCGTTCGAGAATCTCTTCGCCATTCTTTCCCGTTCGGCCCGCCTGCAGGGTCCCGCCTCCGCGCCGCCGACCGCCCTGGCCGCCGCGCCCGACAGTGCCGCCGCCGCCGCGGCCGAGCCCGAGATCAAGCTCCCGTCCGTCACGATTCGCCGCGACACGCCGAAGGTCGGCCGCAACGATCCGTGCCCGTGCGGCAGCGGCAAGAAGTACAAGAACTGTCACGGCGGCGCCTGATGTCATGACGGCTGCGCTGACCACCGCGCCGGATCCCTATGATTCGGTGCCGACGCTCTGGCAAAGGCGGCCGCATCTGGGCTGGATGCTGGCGGTCTTTGCCCTGACGGCGTTCCTGACTTTTGCCGCGTTTCCCCCGCTCAATATCGGCGACGCGGCCTACGCGTTTGCGTTGCCCGCCGTGCTCTGGGCCTACCGCCGGCCGCCGTTCCGGCTGTTTGCGTGGACCGTGCTCGGGGCGCAGGGGGTGGCATGGACGCTCCTCTTCATCTGGTTGCGCCACGTTACCGCGCTCGGGCCTTTTTTGCTTGGACCGTTTGTCGCCCTCCTGACGGGAGCATGGTACCTGGCGGTGTGGTGGGTGGTCCCGCGCCTGCGCGGCCACCACGCGGTCGTGCGCATCCTCATCCTGCTGGGTCTGGCGGCGCTGTGGGTGATGCTGGAGTGGTTGCGCTCGGTCCTCTTCGGCGGCTTCCCGTGGTTGCCGCTCGCGGCCAGCCAGTGGCAGCGGCCGCTGGTCCTGCAGAGCGCGGCCTATGCCGGCGCGTGGTCGGTCTCCTTCCTCCTGATCTATTTCAACCTCGCCGGCGCCGCCTACGCGCACCGGATTTTCTACGAGGGACACTCCGGACTGCGCAAACGCAGCCCGGAGTTCATGGTCGCGCTCATGCTGCTGGTCTCCGCCTCGTTCCCGTTCCTGGCGGAGACCATGGGCGCCCGCCGCCAGAAGCTGGCGCGCGTCACCTTCGTCCAGCCCTACATTCCCCAGAACGAAAAGTGGGATGCGGCCCGCTCCACCGAAGTGCTCCATACGATTGAGCAGGTCACCCTTGACGCGAACAAGGCCGGCCGCGGTGACTTCATCCTCTGGCCCGAATCGGTCGTGCCGTGGCCGCTCTACCGCGATCCCCAGGTGGCGCCGTGGCTGGAGTCGGTCGCCAAGCGCACCGGCCGCCCGCTGCTCCTGGGCACGGTCTACACCGCGCCAGAGCCAAAGGCCGAGCCAACGCGGTGGTATAACGGCGCGTTCGTGGTCGACCCGGTCACCGGGGTGGCGCGCGAGGGCTACGCGAAGCGCAAGCTCGTGCCCTTTGGCGAATACATCCCGCTGCGGCCGGTCTTGGGCTGGCTCGGGAAATTTGTACCGATTGGCGGCGACTTCGAGCGTGGCACCGAGGCGCGGCCGTTGCTGGTGTCCGTGGGCCCGGAACGCCTGCGGGTCGGCATGCTGATTTGCTATGAGGATATTTTTCCGCAATTCGCCCGCGAGAGCACCCAGGCGGGGGCGGAGGTGCTCGCCGTGCTGACCAACGACGCGTGGTATGGCGAAGGGGGAGCGGCCTACCAGCATGCGACGCATTCGGTGCTGCGCGCGGTGGAAATGCGCCGGCCGGTCCTCCGCTGCGGCAATGGCGGTTGGAGCGGCTGGATCGACGAGTTCGGCAACATCCGCGCGACGCTCCTGAATGAGAAAGGCAGCATCTATTTTCGCGGCCATCAGACGTTGGACATCACCCGCGACCTGCGCTGGCGCGACCAGCTGAGTTTTTACGCCCGGCACGGCGACTGGTTTCTGCTGGTCTGCGCCGGGCTGGCGGTGGTGAGCTACTACCTCGTGCTGGCCCTGCGCCCGCGCGGGCGACTCCGGCCGGGGGAAGAAGCCGCCTTCTAATCCGGACCGGCCGTATGGATGATCGCGGCAATCGCCGCGCGAAATTCCCGCAGGGCAAAAGGCTTGGGCAGGCACGTCCGGTTGTGCATTTTTAGGAATGACTGGAAGTCCGCCTTGATCACATCGCCGGTCATGAAGAGCATGCGTCGGGCGGCCGCCGGGTTCTTGGCGAGCAATTCTTGGAACAGGTTGATGCCGTTTAACCCGGGCATTTTCCAATCGGAGATGATGACGTCGTAATGGTTTTGGCTGATAAGGGAGAGGGCGGCGGCGCCGCCGTCGGCGGTTTCCACCCGATGGCCTTCCGCGCGCAATACTTCCCGCGTGAGTTGCAGGATGGATTCCTCGTCGTCGATCACCAACACCCGCAGGCCCGGGGTCCGGGCCGGCAGGGGTGGGGTGGACGGGGGCCGGACCACCCCGGGAAGATTCGCGATATCCGGTATGGGCCACTTGAGGATAAATTCAGTGCCATCGCCGGGCTGGCTTTCCGCCCGGATGTGGCCGCGATGCTCTTGCATGATCCCGTAGGACAGGCTCAGACCGAGGCCCGTGCCCTGACCCTGGGGTTTCGTCGTGTAGAAGGGATCGAAGATCCGGGAGAGGGTGTCGCGATGGATGCCGGGCCCGTTGTCTTTGATCCGAAGCCATACCTCCGTGTCGGTGCAGCCCGTTCGCAGGACGATTTCCCCATCCCGCCGGTAAGGTTCCAGCGCCTGGCGAGCGTTGCTCATGATATTGAGGATTACCTGCTGCAACTGATGGGCGTCGCCCAGAATGAGTGGCAGGTCGGGCGTATATTCCTTGACCAGCGTGATGTTGCTCGCGCGCACGTCGTAGGCGATGATCTCAATGACGGCATCGGCCAGTTCGTTGATCCTGACCGGCTTTCTCTCCGGCTCATGCTGGCGGGAAAATCCGAGCAGGCTGGTGACAATCTTGTGGCAGCGGGCGGCGCTTTTGGCGATCCGGTCGACGTAGCCGCGATTTTTTGGATCCAGCTCCATGTGCTGCAACAGTTCGGAAAAGCCGATAACGGAGGTGAGGGGATTGTTCAGCTCATGGGCGACGCCGGCGACGAACTGCCCGACCGCGGAAAGTTTTTCACTCTGGAGGAGTTGGGCCTGGGTCTGCTTGAGCGTGCCGACCGCCTTTTCCAGCTCGGCCCGGGAGGCCTGCAGATTTCCGGTCATGTCGTTGAAGGCGATGGCCACGGCGCCGCATTCGTCGTTGGAGAACTGGGCAATGCGGCGGGTGAAATCCCCGCGGCCCACGGCCTCGGCATTGGCCCGCAATTCCACCAACGGTTGCGTGATGCGGCGGACGAGGAACCAGGTGGTGAGACCGCTGAGCAAGATGCCGATAACGCTGACCAGGAGCAAAGTGGCCCGGGTATTTTCCAGTTCCTGGAGCCGTTGCTCATAGGAGGAAAGCAGGACGTAGCGGAACCCGCCCTCAGGACCACGGTATTCATAGCCATTGGTCAGAGCGAAGTAATGTTTCTGGTTGATCTCGGCGGGCAGGATCTTGCCGCCGTTTGCCCGTTCGGGCTGCAACAGGTTGGGCAGGAGGGTGGACAGTTCGGGCTGGCGGAGGGTGGAGGCAGTGATGCCGTTCTCGGCAATGAGCAGGATTTCCGTACCGGTTAATGACTTCAACTCCTGCAGCGCCGCCTCGCTGATCTGGGTGGCTACGGTCAGGACGCCGGCCAGTGAGTTGTTGTCCAAACCGGACACCGGGACGGACACGACGACATAAACCCGGCCGCGGAATTCCAGAGTCCCCTGGATTGGCTCGCCCTGCTGGGCGATGCGCATGAGCCGCGCAGTGACGCGGGTCCATCCTTCCGCGTCGCTCGTGGTGTTCAGGCGGGTCGCCACTTGGGCGGGACTTTGCGCCGCAGATAGAATCAGGGCATCGCAGTCCGCGCCGTAGGCTTCGAGCCGGTCGAGGAGAAACCGGTTGATTTCCTTGCGGGCCATGGGATCGCTGGAGCCAAGCAGCGGGGCAATTGCCCGGTAGCTGGGCTCGTTGACCGCGTAACGAAAGCGCGTGAGCAAGTCGCGCGCCCGGAAATCAATTGTCTGGCGGAAAACGGCTTCGGCCGTGCTCAGGCTCTGGCGGGCTTCCGCTTCCACCTGGCGGGTGATCGAGCGGTTGACGATCCAGAAAGTGGCGGTGGGCAGCAGCACCAAGGCCGCAAGCACGGGCACCAGCACCTTAGTTTGGAAACTGAAGCGGATCTGGCGCTCGACGGAAGGCATGGGGCGGTGGTCAGTACTTGGGCAACTCGGCGAGTCCAAGGGTGAAATCAACGCGGACCTCCCCTTGGGCCGGTACCACCACCTCCCGGACCTGGCCCGGCAACCGCTCATGCCAGGCCCGCACTTTGTAGGTGCCGGCCGGCACATTCGGAATGATGAACCGCTCGTTCACGTTCGCCTTGGCAAAGAAGGGATTTGGCACGATCAGTATGATGCAGTGCATCTGGGAGTGGATGGCGCAGAAGACATCCACCCGGCCCACCTTGTCGAAGAGCAGGACCGGCACCCGCTCCTGATGATAAAGACCGAGGTTGAACACCTTGGAATCAGACATGGAGAAAACATTATGATAAATATCGTCCTCATTGGGCCACTTGACGCTGGTGCCGACGGCTATCGGCAGCACATGCGGTTCGAAGACGGCATTTTTTTGCGTGGTGATGGCGGTCGCTACCGTGCCCGCCGGGGTCACGCTGGCCAGGGGCTCATCCAGGTAGATCACGAAGTCGGTCAGACGGTCATAGTCGATCCGTTCGGCAAACTTGTAGCGCCGGCTCTGGTAATTGCCGCCGTCCCCCGCTTCCGCGGCCGGCGGGGCCCCGCGGGCTTTGACCACCCCGCTGATCGTGCCGCCCAGCAGATTCAGGGCAGCCACGAGCCAGAAGAGGCCGGCAATGAGCTTGGATTGCATCCGTAAAAGTTCCTCAGAACTTGAGCCCCAGCTCCGTGGAGAACAGGTCTTCGTTCTTTCGCTCGGCGCCGTTGATCAGCCGTGCGTTTTCCCAACTATACTCCAGCTTCCAGATCAGGGCTGCGCTGAAACGATAACCCAGACCCAGGCTCAGGCGATGCAGTTCCTCGGTGGGGGGGCTGGCATAATAATATTTTCCGAAATCACCCAGACCGACCAGGGGATATCCGTCGGCCACGCGCACGGCGCCGTAACGGGCTGCGCCATAGAGATGGTCGACGATCAGCTGTTCCAATTCCAAGCTGAAGTAGTGCAGGTGCCGCGAATTATTCCCGGTGGTGCTGGTGTCACTAAACCGGGCGGAGCCGCTGGCCGCCTTGATGTGGCCCTGTTCCCACTGCCATTGTGCGTCGAGTTCGTACAGTTCGACCTGAAAGGTTGGGGTGGTGGCGCTCGGCCCGCGCACCGTGAAAAAGCCGCCGCCGAACCAGAGTTCCGAGGCATAGTCTTCCTTGGAATCCAGCTTGCCGGTCCGATAGGCACTGGCGCTGAGGGAGAGTGACTTGGTGGGCTGGAAGCCCACCCGGGCGGCGAGGGATTTGTCCCGCTGATAATCACGCCGGGTTGCGTTCCCGCCGTTCTGCACCGCGAGATTGTAGGTTACCGGGCCGAACACGCCGTAGAGTTGCACCCCTTCGTCAATGCCCCAGATGTCGGCGACCGAGTGGGTGATCAGCGGGTTCGTCAGCACGCTCCGATACTGGTATTCCACGCCAAACGGGATGTTGAACCGGCCGACGCGCAGGCTGAGTCGCCGGTCGCGCCCCGCCGTCAGTACGTCCTCCACGTCCGCATATAATTCTCCGACCCGGATGTTATTTTCCTCACTCTCGCGGGTCGCGAATTCCATGCCAGTGTAGAAATACACATTTTTCCATACGGCGGCTTCCAGAAAAATTCTGGCCTCATCGAGGCGAAACTCATTGTTGGGATAAGCGCCCGCCGAGCCCGAACTGAAGTATCCCAGTCCGGCTTCGCCGCTCACGCGAATTTCCCGGGCCGCGCGCCAAGTCGGAGCTTCGGCGCTGACGGCGGGTTCCGGCTGGGTACGCACCGAAGCCGGCGACGGCTCCGCCCGGCTGCTGCCCTGCAGCGCATCCAGGCGTTGGCGGAGTTCATCGATTTGTTTCTGCTGCTCCTGTACTTGCAGCTGCAGATTGTGATTTTGGGCCTGAAGCTGGCCCAATTCAATCGGTGCACTTTCCGCCATCAGCCGAGGGAAGATTCCGAGCGCAACCGCCAGGTAGATCCAGACCGAGCCCGCAGGTTTTTTGAACGATGTGATCATTGTTGCAACGCAACCGTGATCAACCTACGCGCCGCCCTACTGGACTGCAAGGCTTAGCCCGCATCTTTCACACTCCGAGCGACTTTTATGTTCGTCCAACTACGGATGGACCGCGTGTCATCGAAAGCGGGCAGGCAATGCGGGCTAAAAAACAAAAC
>JANMVS010000529.1:0-10956 GCA_031392885.1 Verrucomicrobiota bacterium | reverse complement strand
CCTCGGGCCGAGGTCGGCGGCCAGCCAACCGTGCTTCCTCCAGTAGAAGGGCATAAACGTGCTCCCGCAACTCAAGGTGATGCCAGCGCTGAGAAGCTCGCAGTTCGCCCCGCATAATTTTCTTAAAAACCCACACGGCATTGCGCCAAAATGCGGCCGTGTGATCTTGAAAGTCGTCTTGAAGGAATTCGGGAATGGGCCACGCCACCTCTAGGGACTTGACCCTCTGCTCCCACGTCGCGCCGCCCAAGATCACGCGGCAACCCGGCCTGGCCACAAGTCGAAGGTTGTCGATGCCCCGGCGCAAGGCGGGCGGAAAGCACCCGCGCGCCCCGGGGTAACGCATGGCCGCATAGGTAAGTTTTACCTGCCACGCCGAGAGCAGCACAAAATCCGCCTCGAATCCACCCTCAAACACTGCACTAAGCTTCACCACCGCCCGCTCCGTCCACTCGAAGTGCGCGCCCCAGCAAGGAGCGATTTGAGCCGGCCAGTTGGTATTAAAATAACGAGCGGGGGAACGAACGATCAGATGATAGTCCCAATCCGACCATTCATCGACACTGGCGTCCGGTTGCACGCGTGATCCAATCTGCACCAACGCATCCAGGTCGGGCAGCCGGCGAGCCCAGTCGACCAAACGCGCTTCGAATTCTGGGGCGGTCATATTGGGAGTTGTTGTGAGTGTGCGGCCGCCGTGCTGCAATTCTCTTTTGCGATACCGAGGCTTGCCGTCGCAATAAATGTCCGCCAATCAGTTTAGGTACAGTTCGGTGAACACGAAAAGTTTTGAGTTGCCTGCCATAATTAACCCGCCCCGCATGCTGCATCTCCAGCCAACCATTTAATAAACACCCAGTGTCTTTCTCCTATTCGACGTCCGCCTGCCTCTTGCTTTCCGCCCATGCGCTGTCGCGTTAAGATCACCGGCATCGGCCCGGTCACCCCAGCGGGCATCGGTCGCGAGGCGTTTTTCAATGGCATCAATGAATCGATCAGCCGCGTCCGGGTGCTCAGAAATCTGGACCAAGAGGCGGGGCCCTTCATAGGTGCCGAGATTGTGAACTTTGATCTGAAGCGCTACGCACCAGACGAAAATCCACGCCGTCTTTCGCGTCACACTCAATTCGGCCTGGTCGGCACCATCCTTGCCCTGCAGGACGCGGGTATTAAAGCTGAAGATCTGGGAGCGCTCGATCCAGTCATTGTGACCGGCACCTCGACTATGGACATCGATAAGATGAGCCGCGGCGTTCAAGTCGTCACTAAAAAGGGTCCACGCCACTCCGTGGCCAGCACGATTTTCGAGACCTCAATCGTGAACGTTCCGGGCCGCATTGCCAAATATCTGGGCGTGCAAGCGCGAATGTTCGCCCTGCAAAGTTCTTGTTGTTCTGGATTGGATGCGATCGGACAGGCCGCCGAGCTGGTAGCCTCGGGTCAGACGAAAATCGCCGTCACCGGCGGTTGCGAGGCACCTTTGTCGTTCCATCCTATGCTGGAGTTCAATGCGGCTGAGCTCAATCCCACTAGCTACGAACACCCCGAGAAATCTTGCCGGCCATTCGACCTGTGGCGGTCGACCGGTGTGCTGGGCGAAGGAGCTGCCATGTTTATCCTCGAGCCTGAGAGCAGTCCGCGTCCAGCTTACGCTTGGGTAACCGGCTATGGTTACGCCAACGACCCGAACGGCACGGCCGCCATGGGGATCACTGATGCGGTCCGTCGCACCCTGGCGAGCGCCTGCCGCCGAATGGAAGAGATAGACTATATCAATGCATGGGGTCCCGGTCATCGCCAGATCGACGCCAATGAGGCCTATGCCCTGAAGCGCATCTTCGACGCCCGGCTGGTGAATATCCCAGTTGCCTCAATCAAGGGTTCGGTGGGAACCGCTCTCGGCGCGTCTGGGGCAATACAGACTGCCAGCGTGGCTTTAAGTCTTGCCCGTGGTCTCCTGCCGCCAACTGTCAATTGGGAGACCCCTGATCCCTACTGCCCGCTAAATTTGTCCGGTCGCCGGCGATACATCCAAGCCAAGGTCGCACTGATCATCTCTCACGGCCTATCTGGCAGTAATACGGCCTTGATCCTCGAGCAAGCATGACGGCGCTGATTTTTTTTGCCGCGTTGCTGACTCTGGCTATCGGTGCCACAGTGTGGTGGGCAAACCCGCGACGCTTCGTAAACCAGACCTTTGCTTTCATTTCGCTGACAACGATGCTGTGGCTAGTCTTCGTGCTGCTCGCACTTCGGACGGGTAGCCGCTACCCTACCGATTTGACCGCCAATCCCGTGCCTTGGCTCCGGTTAGCGTCCGCCGTCGGGTCCTTTTTTCCGCTGATCATCTGGATGCTGAAGGAATCCATTTTACGGCCCAGCGAGGGCTTCCGGCAAATCATGCACCGTTCATGGCCTTGGCTTTCTCTCGGCGCGTTGCTCGCGGCACTTTGTTTTACCGATTATTTTATCCCATCGGATTCCACGCCGGACAATCCCCGCCGCGGAGTGGGCTACTTGATTTACGCGGGTACGTGTATTGTGCTCTATTTGGTTCTGGTCGTAGTCGCCTACCGCCAGATGCGCCGCGAGACGGGAGTCAGGCGAATCGAGATGCAATTTCTGACCGTAAATTTCGGTTTAACGTGTCTTTCCATCATCGTCCTTTCCGTTATCGGCAGCTACCTCGACCTGCGATTCCTCTCCCGACTCAGCTCACTAATCATTCTGGGAACCTACGCGCTGACTTCCTGGGCCGTCACTTTTCATCGAGTCTTTGATGCGCGTCAGGTATTCCTCGCCCTAGGTCAGCGACTGATTCTTTTGCTAACGCTCTGCGTGGGAGCACTGGGCTTGTGGAGGCTCCTCCAGAAAATCATGCCGTCATCAGTTGGTTTCTTAATCAGTGTCGCTCTGTGCAGTTCTTTGGTCTATTGGCTTGAGCGCAAATCCCGCGAATGGTTCCACCTCAGCCCCGAGCAGAATATCGCCGCTACCCGCCGCACGGCCATTGATATCGCCCGCACCGAACCCAGCCCGGACAAACTTGTGACAGAGTTCGAAAACTTGCTGCGCACTTGGGGCCAGACCAAGTACGCTCGGCTACTTTTCGATAGTGGTGAAGTCTACGCCTCCGGCGATCGCGAATTTGCCAAGAATAGGCCGGCGCATGCCGCGTTGTGCAAGGCCGGCTGGAGCACGCCGGAAAGCCTCCAGCGCCAGCGCTCGGAATCCGGTCTCGTCGATCTACGCCATTTTCTCAACGAGTACGCGCTGGGCCTGATCGTAACCGCCCCACGCGGAAGTACGACGCCCTCGCTGCTGCTCACACTCGGCACTAGGGACAATCATCGCCCCTTTACCTACCCCGAGGTTCAGCAAGCCCAGGAAATCGCGGAGTTCATGGACAACATCCTCGCCCGTTCACGACTCACCATGCAGGCCCGCCAGTCCGAACAACTGGCCACCATTGGCCTCCTGGGCGCCAGCTTGGCCCACGAAATCCGCAATCCCCTCGTCTCGATCAAGACCTTTGCCCACTTGCTGCCCACCCGCTACGATGATCCCGAATTCCGCCGTCGATTTAACCTGCTCATCCCCGCTGAAGTCGACCGCATAGATAGCCTCACCCAGCAGTTACTCGATCTGTCCAATCCCCGCCGCCACCAGATGGATCGTATCTCACTGCATAACGTGGTGCGCGAGACTGTCGATCTGATGCTCACCCGCGCTCACGAGGCGCAGATCTCAATTACCAGCGCCCTTAACGCCGGGGCCGACACAATCTGGGCCGACGCCAGTGCCATCCGCCAAGTACTGCTCAATCTTTTCATCAATGCCTTGCAGGCCCTCGAACAGCAGGAGGGCGAACGCAAGGTGGAAATTCTCAGCCGCAATTCCCCGCACGGCAGTGTCATCCTCGAAGTGACCGATAATGGCCCCGGGATACCGCCTGAGCAGCGCGTCCGACTTTTCCACCCCTTTGTCTCAACCAAGACCAAGGGCATGGGCCTTGGGCTTGCCGTCTGCGCGGATATCTTGCACGAACACCATGCCACCATCATTGTGCCTGACATTGGGCGCCCCGGCGCCACCTTTCGCATCACCTTTCCATGCCCGCCACCCTCATCCTGACCTCTCCGGATTCCGGCCTTGAGACTGCATGGAAACAGCAATTGCTCCCACGCGAACCCGCCACGTTCGCCCGGCCCGCCGACCTGCAGCGCGAACTCCTCCGCCCCGGCTCCCGTGTCTGGATCACCGATATCAACGACCCCCGCACCCGCCTCGCCAATGGCGCCGGTACTCTTGTCGTCCTGGTCGGCCAGCCGCACAGCCTTCCATTTGAACAGGCCCGCCAAAATCGCGCCGCCCGCCTCTTCCTGGGTTACGATGAAAGCCGCACCCGTCTCGGCGAGGCCGTCGGTCTCCTCGAGGAGATCGCGGACAAAAATGCCCAGTTGCAAACCACCCTCGAACGCACTCGGCGCAGCGAGCCACCGTTATCTCGCGACCCTCCCCTCAATCCTTCCGAGTCAGCTGAATCCTGGGATTTCCTCGAAAGCGCGCTCGCTCACCTCGGCAACCGCACCCGACTGCTCGATGAATTTCGCCGCGCCGGCCGATACATCCTCAAGTCGGGCAAGGTCCTGTTTTTCTTCCGACAGTTCGACGCCTTCGTTTCGGACGACGAGACACATCGCTGCGCGTCCAGCCATCCTCTAGCGCTCTGGCTGGAAGAGCACCCTGCCATCCTCGACCTCACCCAATGGACGGGCACCGAGGACCCCGCACTCGATGCCCCGATCCGCCAGCAGCTTCAGGGCTGGGGGGCGCGCCTGCTTATCCCCTTGCACACCCACGACCAGCTCCTCGGCTGGATGGCCCTTGGTCCGCGGGCCGACGGTGCCGCCTATCGAGAATCAGACAAATTCCGGGCCGTACTCCACGGCCGACTGCTCGAACGCTGTCTCGAAAGATCGACTCAACTCGAAGAACTCAACCGGGCCGAGGTCATATCCGGCTTACAGGCCAAATACCTGCCTGGCGCTCGCCTCCTCTCCCGCGCTGAACTCGCCGGCACCGATCTGCCCGTCGAGGTCCGCGCTGTCGCCAATGAGGCGCTCCACACCGGAAAGACCATTACCCAGCCTGCGCACGCCCACTATCACTACCGTGTGCAGACGGGGCCGGCACCGGAGATCGACGGCGTCTGGGTCCTCTGGGAGGAAGCCACGACCGAGATCGAACGCATTCGCGCCGAGCGGGAGAAACAACGCCGAGAACTTTTCAAGGAACTTGGCCTTACCCTCAGTCACGAACTATCCAACCCGCTCGTCTCACTGGTCACTTTTAGCCAATTGCTCACGCGCGGTAAAGACACCCCGTCTGCCAGTGGCGTCGCCGCCCTCGCACACGAGGTCGCCCTCGTTTCCGAGGTCCATAAACTCCAGCGCCTGGCCGAGCATGCCATGCTACTTGGTGAGATCGCGCAGCCGGTCGCCCAGTCGGTTGACCTCAATCTCCTTCTGACGGAAGTCGCGGCGGCCCGTGGCATTGCCACGCGGTTTTCCGAGGAACCCCTCGTCTTCCAACTCGAACCCAACTTGCTGCGTTTTGCCTTCGGCGCCATCTTCGATGCCGTCGCCGCCAACCGGCCCGATGAGGGCGCAAGCAACCTCCTGCTCACTCTGCGCATCGCCGGGTCCGACGCCCAACGGACTGCGGTCATTACCCTCGAAGGCAAGCGCCTCGAACTCGACGGCACCCTGCCTCTCCCCGAACCCGGGACGACGCCTAACCAAGGTCGTATCTCCGTTTTTCTCGCTCGCGAAATCCTCCGTCTCCACGGCGGCACGCTCTCGGCCGGTCCTGGCATCAAGGGCACGGACATCCAGATCTCGTTCGGCGCACTGCGCTGAACCGTTTGCAAGGTAGGGCGAGTCCTCCGGACGAGCGGAGAAACGGCTGCGAGTGCGCGACAATCCCCACTTGCTCGCGGTCGCTTTCACCGCTTCACTGCGCCCAACATGGAAATCAGCCTCGCCCTCCTCTGCCTCGCCCTCGGCGGCGCCCTGGGCTGGTTCATCGCCCAGTCGCGCGCCGCGGCGGTCAACGAACGGGCCCGTTTGCTGGCGACCGATCTCGCGGTCGCGCGTCAGCGCCTCAGTGAAGTTGAAACTCAAAAATCGAAAATCGAAAATGCCCTGTCCGCCGAGCGCGCCGCCGCCGCGGAGAAAATCTCCGCGCTCACGGACGCCCACGATCGCCTGACCAACTCCTTCAAGGCGCTCTCCGCCGACGCACTTCGTTCCAACAATCAATCTTTCCTCGAACTCGCCCGCGAGACCTTCGGTAAACTTCACCAGCAATCTGCCGACGAACTCGGCAAACGCCAGCAGGCCATCGACGCGATGGTCAAACCGCTCAAGGAATCTCTCGAAAAAGTCGACGCCAAGATCGGCGAGATCGAAAAAGCCCGCGCCAGTGCCTACGGCCAGCTCTCCGAGCAGTTGAAGTCACTTGGCACCGCGCAGACTTCCCTGCAGGCAGAGGCCGCCAAGCTCACGACCGCCCTTCGCTCCACCACCACCGCCGGCACCTGGGGTGAACTTCAGCTCCGGCGCGTCGTCGAGCTCTCCGGCATGAGCTCTTATTGCGATTTCACCGAGCAACAATCTGCCGGCGGGTTTCGGCCCGACCTGATCGTCCGTCTGCCCGGCGGCCAGCAGATTGTCATCGACGCCAAGGCGCCCAACGATGCCTACCGCGAGGCCGCCAACGCCTCCGACGACGCCGTGCGCACCGCCAAACTCGCCGAGCACGCCTCCAAGGTACGCACCCACATCGACGCCCTCGGGGCCAAAGATTACTGGGCACAGTTCCAACCCTCACCAGAATTTGTCGTGCTTTTTCTTCCCGGCGACCAGTTCCTCTCCGGTGCGTTGCAATCCGACCCCAATCTCATTGACCGCGCTATCGCCAAAAAAGTTCTGCTCGCCACACCTGCCACGCTCATCGCATTGCTGAAAGCCGCCGCTTACGGCTGGCGTCAGGAATCCGTATCCAAGAACGCCGAAGAAATTGCCGAACTCGGCCGCCAGCTCTACGATCGCATCTCCGGTTTTGCCGAGCACCTCGACAAAGTCGGCCGCGGCCTGGAAAACGCCAGCAAGTCCTATAACTCCGCCGTCGGGGCCTTCGAGGGCACATTACTGCCGGGCGCACGCAAGTTTGCCGAACTCGGTGCCAAGGGCGTGAAGGAACTGCCCGAACCCGGCCCCGTTGATACTACCCCGCGCGGCGTCCTGAAGCGCGCCTGAGTCATCTAACAGGATATTACTTAACGGCGCTCGTTCGTCGATCGGTCCAACGACCAGTGCTGGCCGAACAGGATTCTATAGGTGACTTCTTGGGCATTATTGTGGCCAACTCCGTGCATGCATTCCCTCGATGGCATCTGGCAGCCGCTTTACGCGGAATATGACGGCGAAGAGGCGCCCAAGATGATGTTGGAAAAAATGGAGCTCGAGTTGACTGGCGGCGAATACGCCGTGCGTTTCGGCGGCGTCACCGCGGATCAAGGCACGTACACCATCAATCCCGAAGGCCTGACTCTCCGCGGCGTAACCGGCCCCAACGCCGGCCGCACCATCCCGTGCCTCTTCAAGTTTGCCGGTGGAGCGCTTTCCATCTGTTATGGCCTCAGCGGGACCCGCCCTAAAAAATTCGTCACCGCCGCCGGGCAGCAACTCTATCTGGTCAATTATCAGCGAATGTAACTGAGATTAACTGCTAATCTTCACTCATCCGCGCTAATCAACGGGGAGTTGCCCGATCATTATCGAGTTCGAACTCAATTTCTTCATTAGCGAAAATTAGCGTTTATTTGCGGTTCCCCCTGACTTTACTCTCACTTCTTTCTCCCATGCCCCGCGTCACCGGCCTGTTCATCTACCCCGCAAAATCCCTGCGCGGCTACGCCGTGCCGGCGGCGGAGCTTGACGCGCTGGGCTTCGTGGGCGACCGGCGCTTTCTGGTGGTGGATGGCTCCGGCAGATTCATGACGCAGCGCACCGCGCCCCGCATGGCCCGCGTCAATGCCCGGCTCGCCGCCGGCACGCTCACCCTTTCCGCCGACGGCGCCGGCAATGTCTCCGTCCCGACCGTCTCCGACCCGTGCGCACCGCTCCGCACCGTCAGCGTCTGGAAAAGCGAGGGTCTGCAGGCCGAGGACTGCGGCGCGCCGGCGGCCGCCTGGCTCAGCGATCTCCTCGGCCTCACCTGCCACCTCGTCCGGATCGGCGAGAAATTCTCCCGCCGCATCCTCAAGCCCTCCGCCCGACCGGGCGACGCGGTCACTTTCGCCGATGGCTATCCCCTCCTGGCCGTCAGCGAGGCCTCGCTGATGAACCTCAATGACCGCATCCTGGAAAACCTGGGTGAACCGGTGCCGATGAACCGCTTTCGACCGAACATCGTTGTGGATGGCTGCACTGCCTTTGCCGAGGACGCCTGGACGCGCATCCAGATTGGAGACGCTGTTTTCCGCAACGGCGGTCCCTGCGCCCGCTGCCCGATCACGACCACCGACCAGTTGACCGGCGAACGCGGCAAGGAACCGTTGAAAACCCTCGCCACTTTCCGCCGCGACAAGGTCGACCCCATCAACGTCGACTTCGGCATCAACCTCATTCACGAGACCAAGCAAGGTGCGCTGCGCGTAGGAGACAAGCTGATCCCCCTTTAGGCCGTGGTTTATCCCCGGCTTGCCGTGCCCGACCGTCGGGCGTAAAGCCCGACCAGCGCAATCCGTTCCTCCCATGAATCAGCTTACCTGGCAGCAAGCCACCAGCTACGAGTCCCTGCTGGCCATCGGCGTCACCGTCGTCATGGCGGGGATCATCCTGCGCGGCTTCGCCGCCAGCAGCCGCCGGGATCTGGCTCGCCGCAAGCAGCATTTGCTGGACGAACGGAGATCCGGCGAGGCCGACCTGTCTCGTCAACTGGAGCGCCCGCCAAGCTGGTTTGAAAAAAACCTCGGTTTGCTCGCCAACCTCGTGCTCGCCGCCGGCGTGGTGCTCAGCGTTGTTTCCTTCTTCCGGGAATAACCCCCCCGGGCGCTCACCGGTCGCCGCAGATCTCCCCAACCAACCGTGCCCCAGGCCGGTTTGTAACGTATTACGTTACAAATGATCGGAGGAAAACCGCTTGGGCCGAGAGCCGGGCCGAGGAGGACGGCCGTTTGTCACTCCTCTCCGATGCGCCCGCGACCGACTTTCTTTTTCGCCCGGTGTTTTTTGGACTCGATCATCCGGGCCTTCTGACCGCGCGATTTCTGGCGGTTCTGGCGCCGGGCGAGCTCGCGTTCAGCCCGCGCCACGCTCGTGGCTTGCTGCCGCCACCGTTCCAGTTTTCCAGCCAGTTCAGTCCAGGCGAGCAGCCGGTTGACGCTCTGGCTCCGCTCGCGCTGGCAGCGTACAAGGAGGCCGGTCGGACGGTGCTGCAGCCAGACGGTGGATGAGGTCTTGTTGATTTTCTGGCCCCCGGCACCCGTACCACGAACAAATCGCTCCTCCACCTCCTCCGGGCGCACACCCAAAGAGACAAATCGCGCCCGCAGCGACGCTTCCACCATATCTGGAAATTCAGCCATCCTCTGGTTTAGTCACAAAGAGCCACAAAATGACACGAAAAAAGCTCCGGCCTCCTCCCGATCCGGACGGCCTTGGTATTTGTGACTTTTCGTGGCCATCTCCTGAAACTCTTGGTCACTTCTACAGTCTCAACAGCTCCCCGTTCTGCCTTCCCTGCCCGGGATTGGTTGAAGCTGGATCTTCACTTGTCACTTTTCCCCCCGCCCTGCTAACTCCCTCCCCATGATCACCGGTCCTTCCTGGTCCCAAAAACTCCGCACAGAAATCGGCAAGGCCGTCATCGGCCAAGACGCTGTCATCGAGCGCATGTTGGTCGCCCTCCTGGCCAACGGCCATGTCCTCCTCGAGGGCATGCCCGGTCTCGCCAAGACCCTCCTCATCAAGTCCCTCGGCTCCGCCCTCGGCGTCCAGTTTGAGCGCGTGCAGTTCACTCCTGACCTGCTCCCCAGCGACGTGATCGGCACCATGATCTTTTCGCCCAAGGATGGCGGCTTCACCACCCATAAGGGCCCCATCTTTGCCAACCTCGTCCTCGCGGACGAAATCAACCGCGCCCCCGCCAAGGTCCAGTCCGCTCTCCTCGAGGCCATGCAGGAGCGGCAGGTCACCATCGGCGGTAACTCGCACAAACTTCCCCGCCCCTTCTTCGTCATGGCGACGCAGAATCCGGTCGAACAGGAGGGCACCTACCCGCTCCCCGAGGCGCAGACCGACCGCTTCCTGTTTAAGTTGCTCGTCGACTACCCCTCCGCGACGGAGGAATCCGCCATGATGGAAATGTGGGGCCAAGTCACCAAACAGCCCGAGGTCCACGCCGTCTCCAGCGGCGAGGAACTCCTCGAGCTCCGTGCGCAGGTTGATGCAATCCACGTGTCGCCCGCCGTGCAGGCTTACATTCTGGCGCTCGTCCGCGGCTCCCGCGACCTGGCCGCCCAAGCCGAAGGGGGCAGCACCAAACGCCTTCTGAATTTCGGAGCATCGCCCCGCGCCTCACTGGCGCTCTTCCAAGCCGGCCGCGGCCTCGCGTGGTTGCGCGGCGCCGACTACGTCTCGCCGGCCCTCATCCAGGAAATTTTTCACGACGCCCTCCGCCACCGCGTCGGCCTCACCTACGAAGCCGAAGCAGAAGGCCTCACCTCCGACAAAATCCTCGATCAGGTGCTGATCCGCACGCCGGTTCCGGCCAAAGTCTGATGACTTGAGGTAGGGCGGAGCGGCCCGTTCCGCCGCGGCGCACCGAGCCGGTGCGCCCTACCACAAACCCATTTTCCATGCCTCCCGTTCAAGCCCCTTCCTCGCT
>JANMVS010000270.1:0-7567 GCA_031392885.1 Verrucomicrobiota bacterium | reverse complement strand
AGGGTGAGCAGCTCTTTCTTGCCAGTGACGGTGAAGTCGATGGTGAGCGCCTGATAAATGGGCGGGATGGTGTTCTCGGCGAACTGCACGTCGACGACGGCGCCGATGACTTGGACGATTTTGCCTTGGTTGCTCATGACGGAAAGGTGGGCGGGGTTACGGAAAAAATTACTGGGTGGAGAAGGAAGCGGCGGCGATCTCGAGGATTTCCTGCGTGATGCCGGCCTGGCGGGCCTTGTTGTATTCGAGCGTCAGGTCGCCGACCAGTTTGGTGGCGTTGTCCTTGGCGGTCTTCATCGCGACCATGCGCGAGCTGTGCTCAGAGGCCTTGGCGTCGAGGACATGCTGGTAGACCTCGCGGTTGACATAGAGCGGCAACAGCGAATCGAGAATGGTCTGGGCCTCGGGCTCGAAAAGAATTTCGCGGTCATCGGCTTTCACCACGCCAACGGCATCGGCCCGGAGGTCGGCGACCACGGCGGCGAGGCTCTGCAGGGGCAGGAGCGGCAGGTTGGTGGGGGTCTGCACCAGCGTGTTGCGGAAATGCGGGTAGATGATTTCGACGGTGTCGACGATGCCTTCGCTGTACTGCTTCACCATGAACTCGGCGACGAGTTTCACGTCGGCGAAGGGTACGCGGTCGCTGACCGTAAAGTCCGCGAGCAGATCGCGGCGGGTCCGGGCGAGGAACTGCGAGCCCTTGCGGCCAATGACGGCGTATTTGGCCGGACCCTTGATCTCGACGACGAGCTTGAAAAGGTTGGCGTTGAGCGGACCGCAGAGCCCCTTGTCGCTCGTGACCAGAATGATGCCGCGGGTCTTCACCTCGCGGCGGGCGAGCAACGGGTGATAGCTTTCCTCGACCCGGCCCGCGAGGGCGGCGAGCATTTCGGCCATGAGGCTGGCATAGGCGCGGCCCGCGATGGCGGCTTGCTGCGCCTTCTTCATCTTCGACGCGGCCACGAGCTCCATCGCCTTGGTGATCTGGCGGGTGTTCTTGACCGACTTGATGCGTCGGCGGATGTCGCGGAGGGAAGCCATGGATCAGGAAAGGCTGAAGGGCTGAAGCACTGAAGAGCGGAAGGAGTTCATCGGCCTATTTGAGCAGGGTAACGAAGAGGGCAATGAGTTCTTCAGTCGTTCAAGCCTTCGCGACCAAGGTCGCCTTCCACTCGTCGGCGGCGGTCTTGAGGCTGGCCTCGATCGGGTCGGTGAGCTTGGCCTCGGTGCGGATCAAGGTGAGGAGGTCGGCCTTGCGGGTGGTCAGGAAATCCTTGAAGGAGTTCGCGGCGGTGACGACGGACTTCACCTCAATGGAATCGAAGTAGCTCTTCTGGAGAATCCAGAGGACGGCGGCCTGCACCTCAATGGCGACGGGATTCAACTGGGGCTGCTTGAAGAGTTCGACGATGCGGGCGCCGCGGTCGAGGGTGGCCTTGGTCTTGGCGTCGAGGTCGGAGCCGAACTGGGCGAAGGCCGCGAGTTCGCGGAATTGGGCCAGCTCGCCCTTGAGTTTGCCGCCGACCTGCTTGGTGATCTTGATCTGGGCGGCCGAACCGACGCGCGAGACGGAGAGACCGACGGACACGGCCGGGCGGATACCTTGATTGAAAAGATCGGTCTCGAGGAAGATCTGGCCGTCGGTGATCGAGATGACGTTGGTCGGGATGTAGGCGGACACGTCGCCGGCCTGCGTCTCAATGACGGGCAGCGCGGTGAGGGAGCCTTTGCCGTCGAGGCGGGCGGCTCGTTCCAGCAGGCGGGAGTGCAGATAGAACACGTCGCCGGGATACGCCTCGCGGCCGGAGGGACGTTTCAGAATGAGCGAAATCTGGCGATAGGCGACGGCGTGCTTGGAGAGATCGTCATAGACGATGAGCGCGTCCATGCCGTTTTCCATGAACCACTCGCCGAGGGCGGCCCCGGAGAACGGGGCGAGGTATTGGTTGGCGGGATTGTCCCCGGCGGTCGCGGCGACGATGATCGTGTATTGCAGGGCGTCGGCGGCCTCGAGCGCGGAAAGGGTGCGGACGACGTTTGACTGCTTCTGGCCAATGGCGACGTAGATGGAATAAACGGGGCGGAAACTCTGATCGCCCGAGGCAAGGCCCACCTTGTTGATGCGGGCCTGGTTGATGATCGTATCGATGCAGATCGTGGTCTTGCCGGTGCCGCGGTCGCCGATGATGAGCTCGCGCTGGCCGCGGCCGATCGGGATCATCGAGTCGATGGCCATGATGCCGGTGAGGAGGGGTTGGGAAACGGATTTGCGGACAATGATGCCGGGGGCGATTTTCTCAACCGGATAGGTTTCCTTGGCATCGATCGGGCCCTTGCCGTCGACCGGGCGGCCGAGCGCGTCCACCACCCGGCCGAGCAGGGCGCGGCCGACGGGGATGGCGAGGAGCTTGCCGGTGGTGGCGACCTCGTCGCCCTGCTTCAGCTGGGAAACGTCGCCGAGGATGACGCAGCCGACCTCGTCTTCCTCGAGATACAGCGCGATGCCGATGACCCCACCGGGGAACGAGACCATCTCGTTATACATGACGTCGGTGAGGCCCTCAATCTTGGCCACGCCGTCGGCGATGGTGCGGATGATGCCGGTGTTCCTGCGGACCGCCTGGGTGGAAAGCTTGGCGATTTGTTGTTCGATTTGTTCGATGACGTTGCTCATGGCGCGAGGGGAAAAATAAACGGAGAGATGGGGTTAGACGGAAAGAGTGGCGAGCTGGCCGGCGACCGAGGATTCATACACGTCGGAGCCGATGCGGACGCGGAGGCCGGCGAGAAGTTGGGGGTTGGGTTTGGCCGAGGCGGTCACGACCCGCTGGTAGCGCTGGCGCAGGGCGCCCTCGATCTGTTGCAAGGTGGCGGCGGTGATGGGGCCGGCGTGCTCGACCGCGGCGTGAGACTTGGCGAGCTCGATCGCGATGCGGTGGTGATAGACCTTGAGGAGGGCGACGGGCCGGCGGGGCGAGTGCTGCTCCACCCAGCCGAGAACGCCGGCAACCTGTTCGGGCGACACGGCGCCGTTGACGAGGCTCAGCTTGAAAAGCTGTTTCGCGAGGAGTTTGGTTTGTTTGTCGGCGGCCATCGACGGGGAAAAAAGAAAGGAAGGGGCGTGGGGGCCGGTTAAACAACCGTCAGTTCTTTCGTGGCGGCATCGTTATAGGCCGCGCGATCCGCGTCGGAGAGTTTCTTGGCGAGGACCTGCTCGGTGGTCCGGACCACGAGGCGGGCGATTTCGCTCCGGGCCTCATTCAGCATTTTCTTATGCTCCAGGGCGATGGCCTGCTGGGCCTTGGCGAGGGTGTCGGCGGCGCGGGTCGTGGCCTCAGCCTGCTGCTTATCGGCAAACTCCTTGGCGATCTTGCGGGCTTCATCGACCACCTTTTGGGCCTCGTGCTGGGCGGTCTTGATGAGCGCGGCGCTTTCTTGCGCGGCAGCGGCGAGGCGGGCCGAGGTTTCCTCGGCGTGCTTGAGGCCGTCGGCGATCTTCCGGTTGCGCTCCTCCATTGTGGCGATGGTGGGCTTGATCCCGAATTTGTAGAGGACGCCGAAGAGGATCAGGAAGCTGACAACCTGCATGAGCACAAACTTCGGCTCGAGACCGAATTGCTGAACGATGCCAGATTCGTGGGCGGATTCCGTAACAGCGAGAAGAGTGGGCAGCATGGCGGGAAAGGGACTGGCGGGCGCCGCGACCGGTTGGGCGCCGCCAGTGAAGGGGTTGATTACTTGGCGAGGAACAGCGCGAGGATGCCGAGACCTTCGGCCAGCGCCATCCCGATGATGGCCTGCACGAGGATCTTGCCGGACGCGCCGGGATTGCGGCCGACGGCTTCCGCGGCCTTGTTGCCGATCAGACCGACGCCGAGGGCGGCGCCGAGCAGACCGAAAGCACTGGCGATGTTACCGGTAATTTCAGCGAGGAGGAGGTTCATGTATTTGTGGTTGTTTTTAGTTGCGGTTGCCGCCGTGCGCACGCGAAGCACGCTCCCGGCGGTAAATTATCAGTGGGGTGCCTCGGCGGCATGGCCTGCCTCGTGCGCGGGTTCATCGCCGTGGTTGCAGATGAGGCCGATGTAGACGGAGGTGAGGAGCGTAAAGACGGTGGCTTGGATCAGGCCGACGAGCAATTCCATGAAATAAAAGATGAAGAAGTAGCCGGTGCCGTGGAGGAGGTTTTCGCCCCCGAAGACATTGCCGAAAAGACGGACCGAAAGCGTGAAAGGGCGGATGATGATCGAGAACACTTCGATGCAGCCGACCAGCAGGAAGACCAGGGTAAGGAACGGATAGAGCCAACCCGGGGTTTCCTGCTTGTCGGCTTTGTTGCCAAAGAGATCCCAGAGAATGAGTTTCGGCCCGGCGTATTTAAAGATGATGATCAGGTAGGCCCCGAAGGAAACCAACGCGAGCGCGATGGTGCTGTTAAAATCGGCCGTAAAAGGACGGATCCACGGGGCGGTGAGATGAAAATGCCCGTCGATCTCATGACCCCAACCGATGGTGCCAACGCCGGGCAACAGCCCCATCCAATTTTGGATGAGAATGAAGATGAAGAAGGTTACGAGCAGGGGGAAAGTGGCGGGGAAAGCCTGCTTGCCGACGATCGGTTCGAAAAGGGCGCGGAGTCCTTCCAGCACAGACTCGAAGACAGCCTGGCTCTTGGTCGGGAGCACCTGCGGCTTGCGGACCGCGAACAAAATCAGGGCGATTAGCATGGCCGAGACACTCCAGCCGGTTGCCATGCTGTTGGTGATGGCCCACCCGTGGCCCAAATCGATGAGTTTCGCGGCAGCCGGCGCGACCCCTTCGCCTTCATTGGCGAGCACGGCAGTCGGGACCGCAAGGGCGGCGAGGGTGGCGATAAATTTCTTAACGAGGCGCATCATTTTCCGAGGGGACAGTCGGGCGATAGAGGTGATTAGGTAGGTTTCCGCGGTGCTAATCGTCAACCCTCTAAATAAAAAAAGCGCCCCGGCCGCGGATCATTAGCCATTCCTTGAACCGCCGGAGGGCCAAGCTGATGAAAGCGGTCGGGCTTGCCCCGGTTAAGGATATCGGTGATTTGTTATCCATGGACCTAGCGAGCCGCCAGCTGTTGTCTCGGACTGAACCGCCCCGCCGCCTCAACGGTGAGCGGAAGCTAGCCCATAATATTCTTATGCAGGTGACGTGGGGTCTGTTGGCGGCGGCAGTCCTCGGGCAACTGTTTTTACTCGTCTGGCTGGATGTGATGTCCTGACGGCGACCAGGGATTGATAACTAGCAGCCCGGGCTTGAAACACGGTTTTGAGTTCAAGGGGCCATGACTCCACGGGGGCCGGTTGCCAGGTCTGCAAGGAGGGAAGAAAGGCCGCTACAGTCTGAAAATATCCCTCATGATCGGTCCGGAAATAGAGCCGGGCCCCCTCCCCCACCCGGCTGGCGATGGCGTCGAAAAAGTCCGGCTGCAGCAACCGGTTCTTCTGATGGCGCTTTTTCGGCCACGGATCCGGGAAAAGCACCCAGATTTCCTCAAAGGCAACCCCCGGCGGAAGCGCGTGGAGGAATTCCAGGGCGTCGGCGCGTACAAAGTGACAATTGGAAAGATTGCCGCGCTGGGCTTTCCGGAGGGCCCGGGCAATCCGATCGCTCGCCAGGTCGACGCCGATACAGAGGCGGTCCGGAAATTCCGCGGAGTAACACTCGAGAAAATGGCCATGACCGCAACCTACTTCCCAGACGATCGGACGAGGTTGCGGCAAGAGGGCGGCGAGCTCGGTCCGCAGTGCTCTGCGCCGCTGGGCGATGAGCTCGACAAATTCCGGTTTGAAATCCACGCGCCTTATTCGTCATAGGCCAGCGCGCGGTGCAACCCCGAAGCTCACAGTTTCTGGGCGCGGTGTTGAGCGGCGATCCGGACCATAAGGATGCTGATATCTGCCGGGTTAACGCCGCTAATCCGACTGGCTTGGCCAAGATTCTGCGGACGCAATTGTTGCAATTTCAGTGCACTTTCACGCCGTAAACCTGGAATGGCTGAATAATCAATCGAGCCGGGAATGCGGATTTTTTCGACATCCTTCAGCTTTTCGATCTGACGCATCTCGCGCTCAATATATCCCTGGTAGATTATCCGATAGAGCACTTCTTCTCGAACCGCCTTGGACTCCGCCATGAACGCAACCGGCAGAGTCGCAGCGGTCTTTTCGCGACGAATTCCATCAGCCCAGAAACCACCACCGATTCCAGTTGTTTCCAGATAATTTTGCCAGTGCTGCACGCGGGAAATTTTACAAGAAATAGCATTTAAACGATTAATAGACAATAGATTATACTTATTTGCATGCTCAGATAGCCGAAACTCGGCACTACCGTGATTAAAGAGCAATCGATGTTCGGCGCGACTGGTAAACATCCGATAAGGTTCGGTCGTTCCTTTGGTCACTAAGTCATCGATCAGTACCCCAATGTAACCCTCGTGGCGCTGAATAATCAGCGGCTCTTCTCCCCTCCCCTTGAGCACAGCATTGACTCCGGCGATCAGGCCCTGAGCCGCGGCCTCCTCGTAGCCTGAGGTCCCATTGATTTGTCCGGCCAGGAAAAGATTCTCTGCCTTGCGCGACTCCAGCGACGGAAACATTTGTGTTGGCGGCGCAAAGTCGTATTCCACGGCATATGCGGGCCGCAATAAGGTAGCCTGCTCCAAACCCGGAATACTGTGGACCAGATCAAGCTGTACATCGAAGGGCAGACTCGTGGACAAGCCGTTGATATAATATTCGTTGGTACTTCTTCCCTCTGGCTCGAGAAAAAGCAGGTGCCGGGGTTTGTCGGCGAATCGAACGTACTTGTCCTCAATGCTCGGGCAATAGCGCGGCCCCACTCCCTCGATCTCGCCGGAATACATCGCAGACTTGTGCAGATTCTCTCTCACAATTCGCTCCGATTCAGGCGACGTGTAGGTCATCCAGCACGAGGCATGTTCGCTCCCCGGCATCCAACCGAGGCGCCTTTCACCGGTCCGTTCCACGTGGAACAAGTCCTCTGGGCCACGGGTATCATGAAATGCGAACAAGGTCGGTTCGGGATCTCCTTTTTGCTCCTGCAGGTCGGTGAAATTGATACTTCGGCCCAATATGCGTGGGGGTGTTCCGGTCTTTAGGCGCTGCAGTTCAATCCCGACCTCCATTAGACTGGCGGACAGGGTTTTCGCGCTGAAGTCTCCTAGCCTCCCCCCCTCGTTCTTATTCTGCCCGACATGCATCAGGCCACGCAGGAACGTGCCAGTTGTGACCACGACGGTGCGGCCGAGAAACTCGACATCCAAATTGGTCTGACAGCCAATTACCTTGCCGTCTTTGAAGATCAGTCCCGTAACCGTGGCCTGAAAAATTTGAAGATTCGGCTGAAGCTCAAGGGTGTGTTTGAGGCGGAATTGGTAGGCTTTCTTGTCGCATTGTGCGCGCGGTGATTGGACGGCGGGCCCCTTTGATTCATTGAGCAATCTAAATTGAATTGCCGTCACATCGGTATTGATCGCCATCTCGCCGCCCAGGGCATCGATTTCCCTGACCAT
>JANMVS010000461.1:0-3372 GCA_031392885.1 Verrucomicrobiota bacterium | reverse complement strand
GCCGCACCACTTCGCCGACGACGATCAGCGCCGGCTGACCGGCGAGACCGGCGACGAGGGCGGAGGCTTCGGCCAACGTGCCGAGGAAAATTTTCTGCGTCGGCAACGAAGCCTCGCTGATCACAGCGAGGGGCATGTCCGCCGCCATGCCATGGCCGGTGAGATTCGCGGCGATTTCCGGCAGACGGCGCACGCCCATGTAGAAGCAAAGCGTGGCGCGCAGCCTGGCCAGTGCGGCCCAATCGAGCGCGTCGGTGTTCGCCGCGCATTGGTGGCCGGTGACAAAGACCACCGCGGAGGAATGATCCCGGTGCGTCAGCGGCAGACCGGCCGCCGCACTCGCCGCCGTGGCGGCGGTCACGCCGGGCACGATGGCGTAGGGAATGCCCGCCTCATGCAACGCCTGCATCTCCTCGCCGGCGCGGCCAAAAATGAGCGGATCGCCGCCTTTGAGTCGGACGACTTGTTTGCCGGCACTGCCGAGGGCAACGAGCAGGGCATTGATCTGGGATTGGGTCGCACGGTGGCAACCGGCGCGCTTGCCTACGAAATGGAGTTCCACCTGCGGAGCGCAAAATGTCAGCAGCTCGCGATTGACCAGATCATCGCACACCACCACCTCTGCCGAACGCAGCAGGTTCAGCCCGCGCACGGTGATGAGGTCGGCCGCGCCGGGACCGGCTCCCACGAGCCAGATAAAACCAGAATTAGACTGTGCCGAATCAATCATGAGTTCTTTAGTCAGTATGACAAGTTAAAGGCTTTACTCCTGTTGCGACGGATGCAAGCCTTCTCTGTGCCATGTCCGACATTCCTATCGCAGCACTCAGCAAGAACGAGGTACTCAAGCAGAACGACCCCACTTTGGGGGGTACGCTGGGCGAGACCCTGGCCGACCCGGCTTTGGTGTGCTTTTCGTCTGATGATGAACAGTTTCTAAAATTTCACGGCATCTATCAGCAGGACGACCGCGACAAGCGGAAGACCGGCAAGCAGTACATCATGATGGTTCGCGCCCGCATCTCGGGTGGCATCATTCCACCGAGCCAATACCTCGTTTTTGACGACCTTTCCGAGCGTTACGGCAACCAGACGCTCCGGATCACCTCGCGCCAGTCCTTCCAGTGGCATGGCGTCGTGAAGGACAAGCTGGGGCCCTTGATGAAAGGGCTCAACGATGCGCTCTGCACCACAATCGCGGCTTGCGGTGACGTTAACCGCAACGTCATGGCCCCCGCCACACCCGCCACCAGTGCGTTGGTGACCCGTGTCCAAGAGGACGCCCGCCGGGTCAACGACGCGCTGCTGCCGCAGACCGGCGCATATCACTCCCTTTGGATCGACGGTCAGCCGCTCAAGTTGAGCGCGGAGGAGAAGCAGGCGTTCGAGGATCCGCTGTACGGCAAGCAATACCTGCCGCGCAAATTCAAGATCGCCTTTGCCATCCCGCCGTTGAACGACACCGATGTCTACAGCAACTGCCTGGGCTTCGTCGCCATCCCGGATCGCGCCGATCCAAGCCGACCCCTCGGCTACAACCTGCTGTGCGGCGGCGGCCTCGGCATGAGCCACGGTAACAAGGAAACCTTCCCGCGCGTGGCCGACGTGCTGGGATATTTCCCGGCCGACCGGCTGGTCGCGGTCGCGCAGGCCGTGCTCACCGCCTACCGCGACTCCGGCGACCGCACGAACCGCAAGCATGCGCGCCTCAAGTATGTCATCGCCGAGCGCGGCGCCGCCTGGTTCCGCGCCGAGGTCGAGGCCCGCGCCGGCTTCAAGCTGGAGCCCGCCCGCGAGTTCAAATTCGACCGCCAGGGCGACCTCTTCGGCTGGCACCGGCAGACGGACGGACACTGGTTCCTCGGCCTCTTCGTCGAGACGGGCCGCATCAAGGACACGCCGCAGCGTCAGCTGAAGACGGCGCTCCGGCGCATCGTCGCCACGTTTCACCCCGAGGTGCGCCTGACGCCGTCGCAGAATCTCCTGCTGGCCGGTGTCACGGCCGAGCAGAAGGACAACATCACCGCCCTGCTCGCCGAGCACGGCATTCCGGTCGAAAACCAAGCCGGCGCCATCCGCCGGTCGTCGATGGCATGCCCATCGATGCCAACTTGCGGCCTCGGCCTCGCCGAAAGCGAGCGGGCGTTGCCGGGCATCCTCGACCGCATCGAAGTCCTGCTCGCCGAGCTCGAGCTGCGCGACGAGGAAATCATCATCCGCATGACCGGCTGCCCGAACGGCTGCGCGCGCCCCTATCTGGCCGAGATCGGCTTCGTCGGCCGCGCCCCCGGCAAATACAATCTCTACCTCGGCGGCAACGCCGGCAGCACCCAGCTCAACCGTGAATACCGCGCCAGCGTCAAGGTGGAGGAAATCATCCCCGTGCTGCGCCCGGTCCTGACGCGCTGGAAAAACGAACGCCTGCCCGGCGAGCGTCTCGGCGACTTTTGTGCGCGGGTGGTGTGGCCCGAACTAGCCCCGGTCGGAACGGTGGAAGCGATCTCTCCCGCCCTCTTGGCCAACTGACATGACCCCCGCCACCCTCACCCGCTGGAACACCGAACTGCGCGGGAAATCCCCGCTGGAAATCGTGCGTTGGGCCGTCGCCCAGGCCGGCGGCCGGGCCGTCGTCTCCACCAACTTCCGGCCCTACGAAGCCGCAATCCTCCACCTCGCCGTTCAGGTGCAGCCCGACCTCCCCGTTCTTTGGGTCGACCACGGCTACAACCGCCCCGCGACCTATCGACACGCCGAGGAACTGCGCGCCCGGCTCGGCTTGAATCTCAAGTCCTATTTGCCCCGCCTGACACCCGCGCACCGCGACGCCCTCCACGGTCCGATCCCGACCACGGCGGACGAGGCGGGTCTGAAAAAATTCAGCGCCCAGATGAAACTCGAGCCCTTTCAGCGCGGGATGCGCGAATTGGCGCCGACCGTCTGGCTCACCGCCCTCCGCGCGGTGCAGAATCCGAATCGCGCCGGCCTCGATCTTGTGACGCACGACGAAAATTTCAGCGCGCTCAAGGTCAGCCCGTTCTTTTATGCCAGCGACGCCGACCTCGAAGCCTACCTGACGGAGCACCAGCTGCCCAACGAGTGGGACTACTTCGATCCCGCCAAGGCCGACGAGAAACGCGAATGCGGTTTGCACGCGGCGTGGGGCAAGCAGGCCGTCAGCGCCTAACGCGGTTCCACGCCATGCCTGTTTCGTCTGCTAGAAACCTGGAGCCCTGCACGGGAGGGCTGGTCTCCTGACCGGCCGCGGCCCCGCCGGTGACCGGCCCCACCCCCCGAAAAAGGCGGGGCGGTTGGCCCCCCCGCCCCCCACCCAAATAATTTTAATGGCATACTATACTCGCGACCCCCAGCAGC
>JANMVS010000413.1:0-7011 GCA_031392885.1 Verrucomicrobiota bacterium | reverse complement strand
TGAAGGCCGAGTGGCTCCAGCCCTTCGCGGATTATCTGGCGAAGGAGCGCCGTTATTCCGCCTATACGGTGCGGAATTACAGCCAGGCGTTCACCGATTTCTATCGCTGGCTGGAGCAGACCAAGCGCTGGGCGGGCGGCCTCGCGGCGCTCACGCCCCGGGACACGAGGGATTTCATCATCGAGGCGCAACGCCGCTTCAAGCGCCGGACGTTGCACAACCATGTGGCGGGTCTCCGCACGTTTTTTCGTTTTTGGCTGCAGCACGGCAAGGTGCCGCGCAATCCGTTTGCCGGGGTGCCGCTGCCGAAGCTGGAAAAGCTGCTGCCGAAATTCCTGACCGAAACGCAGATGGCGCTGCTGCTCGGCGGACCGCAACGGCTGCTGGCCAGCGAATCGCTCGACGCCTTCTCCGCGTGGCGCGACCGATTGGTGTTGGAACTGCTCTACGGCGGCGGCCTGCGCGTAAGCGAACTGGTGGCGCTGAATTATGGCGCGGTGGATTTCGGCAATGGGAGCGCACGGGTGCTGGGCAAGGGGCGGAAGGAACGCATCTGCCCGCTCGGTGCCGTGGCCATGGCCGTCCTGACCAGGTTTCGCGACGAGTATGCCCGGCAAACCGGCCCGGACGATCCGGTGGTCATCGCCACGCCGCACAAGCGCATAACCGTGCGCGCCGTCCAACTGCTGGTGAAAAAATATCTGGCGCTGGCGGATCTGCCGATGGATTTGTCGCCGCACAAACTGCGTCACTCCTACGCGACACATCTGCTCAACTCCGGCGCCGACCTGCGCGCCGTGCAGGAACTGCTCGGTCACGTCAATCTGACGACGACGCAGATCTACACCCACACCAGCGTGGCGCGGCTGAAGGAAATCTACGCGAAAGCCCACCCGCGGGCCTGACGCGAGGCCGGTTGGAGGGTCGGTCTCCCGACCGACCGCGCTTGGAAAATAGACGGTCTGGCGGGAGGCGGGCGCTTCACGCTCAGCCTGGAGGGTGTGCGTCTCTGCGCGCCGTGGGTGCGCCTAGCCCAGATATTTCGCACTCACGTCGCAATCGAAACCACACCCGGGGCCAAATCTATTTCCGCATTCAAGTCTGGTCCCCGCCTGCCGTATTGCTGCGTCGAATATCCATTCCGCACCCGGCATCATCCTGATTTCAGCCGGCCATTTTCGCCACGGATAGAACGGATGGATCATACCAAATACCCAATGCTTTTACACGAAGATCGCAAAGCCCGCAGAGAAATCCCCGAGCAGAGGCGAGCCTTTGTGATCTTGGCGGCCTTGGTGTAGAGTGCAGAAGCTTGAGGAGATTGGTATTACAGGAGGGCTCGGGTCCCTGCGAGCCTCGGCCCGCCGGACCTACACATCTCACGTGCACGCGCAGGGGCCGAAAGTCGCCAAAATGTCGGATAACTTTACACTTTCCACATGCCTGTTTTTTGACTGTTCCAACATTAGATGACCTAACGCTAGGAAAGGTCTCAACTGAAAGCGAATATAACTCATTTAGAGTATTTTCATTATACGGGGGTGACGGTACGAATAATGCACACCATGCACGAGGGATAGTTATTTTGCTGAACCCCAGTAGAAAAACGCTCTAGAATAAAACCAACCTCGGGCAAATCACTCCCCATGAAATCCAATTACCCGGCAGCGATCGTGAAGAATCTAGCCCGTTCGTTTTGTATCCTGTATGTTCTCCTCGGCGCCGGACTCGCGCACGCCGGAACCATACTCTACGCGACGGGCAACAACAACGGGCCGGGACTGTTCACCATCAATGCCGCGACCGGGGCGGTCGCCGCGGTGGGTTCTCCGAGTTACACTGTAGACGGCGGCGGGCTGGCCTACGACGCGCTCACCTCGACGCTCTACGCCACGGGCACCGATGAAACCTCTTACTCCGCATTTTTTAAGTTTGATACGACGACGGGTGCCGCGACGAAAATCGCCCAGATTTCCCCCACCTATAACATCTCTTTTGGAGGGCTCGCGTTCGATTCGCAGGCTAGCGTGCTTTACGCCACCGGCTCCGATGGTCATCAGGGCACGTCGCTCTTCACCATCGACCCAGTAACCGGCGCGATCGCGCACATTGGCGATGCGGTCATGCCTTTCAATTCGAGCACCAGCCCCGTCTATCTCTACGGCCTCGGCTACGATCCGTCGACTGACACACTTTATGGCACCGGCTTCATCCAAAATGACACCCGCCCATCCGCCACGGACATGCCCGGTTCATCCCTGTTTACCATCAACCGCCTCACGGGCATCCCGACGTGGATCGGCTACGCTGGAGTGCAGCT
This sequence comes from Verrucomicrobiota bacterium, assembly GCA_031392885.1. Lineage (GTDB taxonomy): Bacteria > Verrucomicrobiota > Verrucomicrobiia > Opitutales > Opitutaceae > Lacunisphaera. The sequence goes on along the minus strand of JANMVS010000413.1, from coordinate 4,691 downwards.
CGGACGCTCACTGGCCTACGGCGGGATCGATTATGATCCGGTCAGTGGCAACCTCTACACGATAGGATCGATCACCGCTGGATCGGAAGGGCTCTACACCTACAACCGGACGACCGGTCACGCCACTCTCGTCAGTACGCTATCACCGCGAATCGGCGCGGATGGGGGCATCGCCTTCATCACCACCCATTCGAATGTTGCCGACGCCACCAGTACTTTTGGCCTGCTGACCGTTTCTGTCCTCGGTCTCATCGCCCTGCGCCGCAGGTTCGTCTGTAGCTGAACCCGCCACGGCCAAGGCCGGGTCGAGGTGGACGGCCACCAGAGCAGATCCAAAAATATTCCATGGAGTGATTTCAGATCCGCGTTCGCGGGAAATCGCTGGAGGGACGGTCTCCGTACCGGCCGGGCTAACGACCGGCCGCCGTCCGGAAAGGCGGATGGGCTGTCGCCCGCGGCCGGTGCGGAGACCGGCCCTCCAGCATTCGGCGCTAGTAAAACGAATCCGGAGAGTTCCCCGCCGGGATCATTTCAGCGGTAGCCGCACGGACGAACTGTTGCCGGCTTGGTCGTACAGCGTGATCTCCACCGAGGTGGCACCGGATGCCTTGGCCTCCGGGATCTCGACGGCGAAGCGCTCCTGTCTTCCATCCAAAATGCCGTCTGCCGGATGGGTCACAGTCTCGTGCTGCCCGTTGTTGAGCACAAATTCCGCGCCTTCCAGCAGGGAAACCGCGTCGGTTCCCTCCACGGCGAGCTTCCATTTGCCATCAGCGCGCGACACCTGGGTTGCCGTGATGGCGGGCGGAGTGCGGTCGATCATCAGATTGTCCGTCTCAAACGTGTAGGTCAGCCGCTGGGACGCCGGCCGCGGTGCCTGCTCCCCGGCGATCAGGCGGGTGAGATAGAGCCCTTCCGGCAGGGCGCCGGTGTCGAATTGCACATAGGGGTCAGTCGTGTTGACCGCCAGATCAGTCCAGGTGTCCGCGTTCACCGGCCGGATAGAGAACGTGTAGGCGAGGGAATCACCATCAGGGTCGTTGACCGTCCAATACACAATCTGGCTGCCGGGCTGCGGGACGACCTGGCTGTTCATGAAGGCGCTCTTGCGCTTTTCCGGGTCGTCCTTGGCGTCGCGCAGACTGGGAAACAATACCTGGCTAAGAGTAACGTTGGCACTGGGCGCGGGCTCGGCGGCCGGGATCAATCCGAGATTCGCGGCCAGAATCCGGAAGTCGGTCAGCGTGGGCCGGCGGTTTTGGGGCAGATGAAAAAGGGTGGCCTTCTCGATTTGGAAATCCGGGGCCTCGCCGGCAACCCGCAGGCGGAATTTTGCGTAACGGCCGCGGAGGCTGTCGGCGTAGAACGCCCCGTCGCGCACCTTCATGGCCGTCCACGGCGTCCAGCCCTCCAGTTCGTCGCTGCCGTAATTGGTGCGCACCTCGAGCTGGAGGGCGGCCAACTCCAGCCCGTGCAGCCGGGCGAACCGAAAGCCCCCGAGCTCCGCCGGTTGACCGAGATCGAGGCGCTTGGTTTCCAGCTCGCGCGTGGGGGCCGCGGCAAAGGACAGCACGGCCAAGCCGGGGGCGTTGTTGCGCAGGAGCAGATACCGGTCGCCCCCCAACGCCGCGATGTCGTTGAGCTGGGCGGAGGCGCTGCCGGCAAAAGTCAGCGACCGACGGGCGACGGGATCATAGCCGAAGGTATCGCCGAGCTCTCCGGCGGTCAGCAATAACCAACCGTGGTGGCGGGCCAGACGATAAAGCGCGATGTTCTGTTTGGTGACGACCGTCTCGGGATAACCATCGGCGGGAAAACGCACGACGAGTGAGCGCCCCGTAAAGCCGGGTTTCTCCTCTTTCTCCTTCTCCTTTTCCTTGCCGTCGATTTTCACCTCGACGGTCCGGCCGAGCCGGAGCGCATCGCCCGGGGTGGCGACGATGCCGGCGTAGAAGCTGCCGTCATCCATGGGCAGCAGATCGACCACTTCCGAATCGCGGTTCTCCTGTAAAATCAGCGGTGCGCCCCCGGTGGCGGCAAAGGCGTAGATATTGCCCTTGGGCGACGAACCGGCGATCACACGCCCATCGGCCAGGCGCGCGAGCCGCCGCACGTTGCGGTCGCGGATTTCGCCGAAGAGGGTCACGCCCTTGTCGGCCACAGCCTTGTCGTCGGAAATCTTGCCCTCGATCAGCCCGGCCTTGGCAAATTTCGCGAGATCGAGCCGGTAGATCTTCCCCGGATTACCCGTGGCGGCCAGCACACTGCCGTCGGGGAGTGGGAAAAAATCGAACACCGAGTCCGCGGGCAAGGGCACGCGGGTGATGATTTTTCCCTCCTTTACCAGATAAAGCGCGGCCGTCGGCGACGTGCCGACGAGGAGTGTCCCATCGGGCAGCGGCTGCACGGCGAGAGCCTGGGTCTCGGCCACATCCGCCACTTCGCGCACGAGGTAGGTGTTGTCCTTGGGATTAAAGGTCACTTCCTGCACTTTGCCCTCGGGGCCGGTGCCGACGAGAAACCGGTTGGGTCCGGCCGGCTTCAGGTTCCAGAGGATTTCGCCCAGCTTCGGGCCGTCGAGATCGGTGAACACCGGCCCGGCCAGCACCCGGCCGTCGGAGCGGGTGGCGAGGCCCTTCAGGTTGCGGCTGGCGACGTCCCGGCCGAAATCCACCTCGAGTTGCTTCGTGAGCGGGTCGGCGGGGAGGTGTAACACTAAGGACGCAAAGAAAGCGAAGGAGGCAAAGCAAACGGGCCGGGATTTCATTAAGAGGGTGACTTAGCGGTCTTTGCGACCTTGGGGTAGAATCAATCCGTTATCGAAAGCGGCCGGCGCACCAGAATGTTGAACAGCCGGCCGGGCAGCACGCGCTGCTCCCAGAGGGGCAGCACGACGTCGCGGCGCTGGAAGCGGGCCTCGTCCGCACTGCGCGCGATGCGTTCCAGCGAACCCGGCATGTCCTGCGTCGCCGCGCGCTGATCGGTCAGCAACCGCGCTTTCTCGACCACGGCCAGGTAGAGTCCGTCCGACTGCCGGAAGCCGCGCAGGGCGGAAATGTATTCCTCAAAGCTGCGCAGTTGCGCCACCGGCACGGCATGCGCGCGCCCGGTGAGTTCGTCGAGCGCGGGTCCGGTGGTGAGCAGGACCTCAAGTTCCTTGCCGGCCCACTCCCGGGGAATCGTGAGGCGGACCAGCTCATTCGCCGCATCGCGCTGGTAGCCGCGCCAGCCGACGGTGAGATCCACGTGATCGCCCGCCGTGGCCTCGGTGTGCGAGACCTGTAATTGCTCGACGACACTCTGCGGATTTTCCGCGGTGTCCTCGACCCTGAAGCGAATGTGGTCGGGGAAAATCCGCTCGTAGGGATTGAACAGCCACAACGAGAGATTGCCGATGAAATCGCCGAGGCCCTGGCGGAAACCCTGCGGACCGGGGTAAAGCTGGCTCAACTCCACGGGGGCGGAACCGGGAAAATCCACCGTCGTGGTTACCTTGAAACCCCGCGGGAAACCTGACTCGTTTGAGCCCAGGACGGCCTGGGTCAGCCCGGTGGCGGCAATCATCGGCAGCACCTGTTCGTTGCGGACCACCTCGAAGTGGAGCGCCTTGCGGTTGGACCGCCCCGGGAACTCAATGTCGACCGGCACCATCCGGGGCTTGCGGCCCAGTTCGCCGTAGATCCCGGAAAGCCGGTCCTGACTGAATGCCCCGATGATGCCCCCGGTGTTGCTGATTTTGACGGAATTAAATTGGCTCGGCAGAATGGTCACGATCTCCGCCGACGCCATGGGCAGTTCGGCGGCGCCGAGCGACATCAGGGGATGGCCGAACGCCAAAATGCGGTTGCCGTCCACGTAGGAGACGGTGCCCGTGCCGGCCACGCTGATGTCGCCGACGGCGAGCGCGACGGCCACCACATCGCCGGGACGCAAGGCGGGGGGATTTTCGCTCCCCGATTTCGGATTGGCTGGGTCGGCCTCAAGGTCGCCGCTGGTATTGCCGCCCAGCGCGGTGACGTTTAAGCCGAGGGCCGTGAACTGGGGTTCGAGGGCAGCGGCGACATTGGGTGCCAGGCCGCCGAGCGAGAACGCGGGAGTCATCGGACTGAACTGCATGGACAACCCGGAGGGAGCTCGGGCCTCGCGGTCGCCCTTGACAGGAATCGGGATCAGGGCGCCGCTGTCCTTGCCCGCAGGCAGGGTGCTGATTTCGAGCATATCGCTGATCGGGGTGAAGCCCGCATACCGCACGGTCTCGAAGCGTTGGATCTGGTAGGAGAGCACGCCGGCCAGTTTGCCCTCGATATACAGCGGGCTGCCGCTCATGCCGGCCACGGCCCCCATCGACTGCACCCGCGGGTCGGTCAGCTCGCAGAGGATCATGCTTTTGCCGGGCCCGAGTGCATTGCGTAAAACGCCGGTCACTTGGACGGCGAAGGGCTCGGCCGTGTGGCCTTTGAATACCGTCCAGACCTCACCTTGCATGCCCGGCTGCAGGTCGTTGAGCGGGAGGAGCGGCGCGTGCGCGGGCTGGGCGGAGAGGGATAACCTCAAGGCCGCAAAGATCGCGCAGAATCCAACGATGCGGAAACGTGAAGGCATGCGATGTAGTGGAATTTCGATGGGGAAGACCGTAGACGAAAAAGGATCGTGCGCAAGCAGGCACCTAGCCCGGATGCCATGGCGCCGAC
>JANMVS010000410.1:0-3426 GCA_031392885.1 Verrucomicrobiota bacterium | reverse complement strand
GGTGTCCCCGGGGATCGGGGAATGACCCGTTGTAGTGGCCTGGGCGTCACACGCGCGTCACGCTGACCGCTGACCCGCACGCCCGATTCTGCAGCGCTCATCGGGCTGTGCCGCCTGTCCGCAGAGCGACTCAGCACGGTGCAGGCATGCCGCCTCGCCGATCTGGTTCGCCGCCGCGGCGCGTCCCGGTGCCCGCGTCAGTCCAGCGCCTTGTCGAGGAACATCTGTTTGTCCACCTCGGCCCACACCGTTCTGTACAGCGCGTCGATCTGGCGGGGATAAAAGACGCCGTCGAAGCGCAGCTTGACCTTGGTCTGTCGAGCGCTCTGTTTGACCATCGACAGCGTCAGCCCGGCCCCGCCACCGCGTTCCATCATCGCGCCGAAATCCATGTCGAAGCCCATCGGACCCGCCTTTTGCAACACCGCCGGAGAGAAGCCTTTGATCTGCGCATACGACGCCTTTGACTCGGTTTGCAGTGACTCCTGCTGATCGGGCGCAAGTTGCGGCAGCGACGCCGTGATGAAGCCCGAGGTTCGTTCGATGTTGTTGACGCGGCAGCCGAGCGTGGCAAGCGCCGTGATCATCGACTCGAACGTGCGGTCGAAGCCTTTGTCGAACACCCGGTCGCCAACCGCCAGCGCCATCTGTTCGCGTTGCGCATGCCAGACCGGAAGGTCCGGGTTCTTCATCATCTCTTGCGAGAAGTTCATCTTCTCGGTCATGGCATTCATCATCTTCTCGGGGTCCATTGACGCCAGCGAACCGCCTTTCCCGGCCATCAACTCAGCCATCGGGTTGCTTTGCCGGGCCGGGCTCGCACATCCCGCCAGCAGCGCCAGCAGCGCCAGCACCCCGGCTCCCACCGCCCATTCACGCATCTTCATGGAAACACACTCCTCAAAATTGACTGGCGCGGACCGAATAGTCCTTGACTGTTTTGTTCGAATTGAACTTCACGATGACCGTGAGGGATCGGAACGAAGATGCGCTTGAGTACCCCGCCCCGCTCGACCCGCCGCCGCCCGACGCACCGAGTTGCACATGGCCGAACGACAAACCGAGGTTGGCGGCCGCCTGCCATTGGTTGCTTTTGCTGGCGGCATCGGTCTGGCTCACCGAGCGCTCGTAGACCCAGGTTTCAACGCCCTCGCCGTCGGTGGTTGAGATGTTCGGCCCACCGAACAACTGGATCAGGTCCAGTTGGGTGGTTTTCCCCCGCTCCACCGCTACCGTCACCACGCCGTACGAGAGTGCGCTCGCGCCGCGTTGATCGGGCGGTGCCGCGACGCTGTTCGACAGCGCCGTGGTGGGGGCCGTGGTCGGCTGGGCGGGTGGCGTCGAAGCGCAGCCGGCCAGTGCAGCCAGTACGAGACAGCCCATGGTCACGGTCACGGTGCCGGCCGGGTGTGCCGGTGCTCGGGTGCTGGTGTTCATGAATGTGCTTCCTTCGCGTGGGGTGGGTCTGCTCGAAGCGGCTGGCGTGAAGCCTGGACTTGCCGGCTGCGTGCTTAGCGCACACCTCGGTGGCATTGCCGCGCTGGTCCATCGCGATCTGCGACCGCTCGGCCCGCTGGCCAAGTGCGGGAGCTGGCCAATTCCACCGCAGGCCTCGATCTTTTCGGGGCGAGGCCCGGCCGGCGCGAGTCCGCCACATGGGTGGTTTGACGTGCTTGCATGGCGCCGCTCCTGGTGTCCCCGGGGATCGGGGAATGACCCGTTGTAGTGGCCTGGGCGTCACACGCGCGTCACGCCGACCGGCTGATCCGCACGCCCGTGCGGCGGCGTCCGCTGTCAGTGCGGCCTGGCCTTGCGCGCCCCGGTTGACGCATCGCGCACGTATTGCTACCCAGCAATACCGTCGAAGCTCATTTTCCCCTTGCGCAGGTCGCACCGGGGAAGGGATCAGGCGCGGGGACCGGACGGATGCACGAAGCTTTGTCGCAGGCGAACCGGCGACGACCGCATCGCCGCCCATCTGCGACTTGAACAAGCGCCTTGGCCTACTCGAACCGACTCGCGTAGATGCTGATCCTGGCGGCATCGTCTTGCTTGCTCCAGACCACGGTGGCACGGCCGCGCTTGTCCATCGCGATCTGCGGGCGGTCGGCGTTGGCGTGGATGAGCGCCGGAGCCGCGCCCCAACTTGCACCTACCGCGCTGTAGTGGTGCGCGTAAATGCTGCGTGGCCCACCGCCGGCCTCGGCCTGGTGCCACACCACGATCGCATCGCCGTTGGGTGCGCCGGCCAGGCGCGGCTCCTCCGCGTTGCCCGCAAGCGATTCGATCTTCTGCGTGGCACCGCAGGCCGCGAGCGCAGCCGGCGGGCAGTGGCGCGCATGCAGATGCCAGCCGCTGGCCACGAGCTGGCTCCAGACAATGGTCGCGGCACCGCGAGCGTCGAGCACCACCTGCGGCTTGTCCGCCTGGCCCGCCGCGCTGTCGGCGAACACGATCGGCGCCGACCAGGCGCTGCCGCTCAGGCGGCTCGCGAAAATGGTGTTGCGGCCGACCACGGGTTCAACCCACAGCGCGATGGCACTGCCGTCTGCCGCCGCCGCGACCACGGCTGACGAGGCGATCATGTTCGTCCCGGGGTTGACCTGCACCGGGCTGGCCCAGCCACCCGCCTTGGTGTGGGTGTTGGCCCACAGCGGCATCACGCCGAAGCGCCCGTCGGACTGCGGCCACACCGCCACCGCATTGCCGCTGCCATGGCCCGACAGCTGCGGCGAGATGGCGTCGTACGGGTTGGTTTCGACAAGCGATGCAGAGCGCCAGCCGAAGTCACTGTCCCGCCACACGCAACCCGCGATCGCCTCGCACGGCACGAACAGGTAGGGGCGCTGCGCGATGCGGTAGGCTGCCGGCGGCCGGCCCTCGTCGTATTGGGTCCAGACGGTGAAGGCGTCGAAGCCGCTGCCATCAAAGCCGACCTGCGGGTCGGCGGCGTTGCCGCCGAAGCTGAGCTGGCGCGCATTCGCGCTGGCGAATGGAAGCGTGTTCGCGGGCTGTGGCGGGATCGGGTCGTAGACGTTGCCCCAGACCGAATACCCGGCGTTGCCGTCGTCGAAAATCCATGTCATCACGGCCCGGCCGAACGCACCCATCGCGACCTTCGGGCTGCCCACGCCACCGGCGCTCGCCCTCGACACGGCGGTCGCGTCCTCCACCAGCTCGGCGCCTTGCCAGGCGCCCTCACGGAACCGGTTCGCGTACACGCTCATCTGCGTGCCGTCGTGCTGTATCCACACGGCGGTGGCCTGCGCCGCGGCACTCGGCACATCTTCGAGGGTGGCCGCGATCGCCGGCGAACCGGCCTGGCCGTTCGAGGTTTCGAGCAACACCGGCACGCTCCAGGCCCGCGCAGGCTGGCTGGCCACGGTGGTGAAACTCCAGGTGTGCGCTGCTGCGAGCGGGTTGCCC
>JANMVS010000383.1:0-7478 GCA_031392885.1 Verrucomicrobiota bacterium | reverse complement strand
CAACAGCAGCGCGTGGCGATCGCCCGGGCGCTCATCAACGAGCCGCAGATTCTCCTCGCGGATGAACCCACCGGCAACCTCGACTCCAAGACCTCGGTCGAGATCATGGGCGTGTTCCAGAAACTCAACGAGCAGGGCATCACCATCGTCATGGTCACCCACGAGCTCGACATCGCCCGCTACTGCAAACGCAACCTCATCATGCGCGACGGCCGTCTGGTGAGCGATACCCCCGTGCCCACCCGCCTGGTCGCCACCGTCGAAATGCAACGACTCCTCGCCGCCGAGACCGAGGCCAAACTCACCGCCTGATTTTTCCTGATGCGTTTTATCAATGTCATTAAAGTCGCCCTGCGCGCGTTGCGCCGCAGCGCCATGCGGTCGGTGCTCACCGCCCTCGGGATTATCATCGGCGTGGCCGCCGTCATCGCCATGGTCAGCATCGGCAACGGGGCCAAAGCGCAGGTTGAAGCCTCCATCGCCAATCTCGGCCAGAACATCATCACGGTTTTCCCCGGCAGCGCCAACACCGGCGGCATGCACGGTGGCTGGGGCTCCGCCAGCTCCCTGACCGTCGACGAGGCCCTCACGATCCGCAACGAAATCACCGGGGTCGTCGCCGTCAGTCCGGAAATGCGCGATCGCTCGCAGGTCCTGGCCAACGGTCTGAACTGGAACACCTCGATCTCCGGGGAAGATGTGAGCTACCTCGCTATTCGCCTCTGGAGCATCTCGTACGGTGAGATGTTCAGCGAGGCCGACGTGGCGAGTGCGGCCAAGGTGTGCGTCATCGGCCAAACCGTGGCCACCAAACTGTTTCCTGACGATGATCCCATCGGTCATTCCCTGCGCATCCGCAACCTGCCCTTCAAGGTGGTCGGCGTGCTCGCGACCAAGGGCTTCAACTTCTTCGGCCAGGATCAGGATGACATCGTGATCGTGCCCTACACCAGCCATATCAAGCGCATCGCCCGGCGGCCCAATCTCAATTCCATCCTCATCCAGGCCCAGTCCCCGGAACAGATGACCCGCATCCAGCAGGACGTCACCGACCTGTTGCAGCAACGGCGCAACGGTCGCGATCCCGACTTCACGGTGCGCAATCAGCAGGAACTGGCCGAGGCCGCCACCGCGACGACCAGGACCATGACGGTGCTCCTCGGCGCCATCGCCGGCGTCTCTCTCATCGTCGGCGGTATCGGCATCATGAACATCATGCTCGTTTCCGTGACCGAACGGACGCGCGAGATCGGGATCCGGCTCGCGGTCGGCGCGCATGGCCGCGATGTGCTCACCCAATTTTTGGTCGAGGCCACTATCCTCAGTGTCATGGGCGGCACCCTGGGCATTTTGCTGGGCGTCGGCTCCTCCCAATTAATCTCCCGCTTGAACGGCTGGCCCGTCCTCGTCTCCACCTCGGCGATTGTCGGAGCGGTCGCCTTCAGTGCGGCGATCGGTGTTTTCTTCGGCTTTTATCCCGCCCGCAAAGCCGCCCAGCTCGATCCGATCGAGGCCTTGCGCTACGAATAACACCGCCGCTCAGCCGGGATACGGAGGATGCCTTTCCCGTTTCGGGAATCAGGCTGCCCACCCCCGAGGGAATAGTGCCGGTAAGCCGCGAGCAGAAGTTTGCCGGCAAATATTTAACGCATGCACGCGGCCCAGTTAAACCGCCACGCAGTCGAAGAGCGTGGTCGAGCGGGTCGCGAAGAAGTCACAACGCATCCAGCTGACGCGAGGTGCAAAAATGCAGTAGTTTTCGATGAGGGCGCGGAGCAGGGGGTCATTCGTCGCGCTCCAGATGGCGTGATACTTGGCGCCGGTTAAACTCACGAGGTCGCAGGTATCCAGCGGCGTCAGCAGAATATCGCGCCAGGGCGCAGCAAGGACCCGGCGCAGGGCCGCGGGGTCACCCTTCACATTGGCTTCCGCCGCGGCCGGCGCGTCGCCGTAGCCTTTGTCAAAACTCCCAAACATGCCGACAAACCGGCACTTGGCCGCAATCGCGGCGCGATACCGGGTATCGGCGCTGTCGGTGAAGACGAATTTCAGATCCAACTCAGGCGAACGCAAAATCATGGCCAAGGCCCAGGTGTCGTCGATGTCCGTCCCAATATCCGTGACAAAAATGACCGGAATCCGGTGCGCTGGTTTGGCGGGGGCTGCCAGGGTCGGCGCCACCACCCCAAACAACGCCAGTAGCATCAAGGCGGGAAAACGTGTTTTCATAGAATGAAAGGTGAGGACAGTGCGCATGCCGGGGTTTCGTTAAATCCTGCAACCGGCGAAGTGCAGAGGGCGAGACCAATAATTCCGACCCAACCCGCGAGCAACCTTCCTTCGGCTATTGCCACGACTCCCGCCGCCTGTTTCGTAGGCACCGTGGGCGCAGCGAGTGGCCAAGACCGGTCATCGTTTCACCCCGGCATCCCCCCATGAAGAAAATCAATATCCGTGATCTCAAGGAGGAATCCTGGTCCTCGCCGAAGGGAAAGTTCGGCGGCTTCAGCAAGGAGCTCTCCATCGCGCTGGGCCGCAAGCCGCTCTCGACCGACCTGCTGCAGCGTCATCCGTTCGACGTCGAGATTCTCCGGCTGGCCCCCGGCCAGACACCCTACCCCTATCATTCCCACAGCGCCCAGTGGGAATTCTACCACGTGCTGGCCGGTCACGGCACCGTGCGCGACCCGGACGGCACGACGGCCATGGAAGCGGGTGATGCCTTTCTGTTCCGTCCGGACGAACCGCACGCTTTTCTCAACGACGGCACCGCCGATCTCGTGATCATGGTGATCGCTGACAACCCGGTCGGCGAATCCTGCCATTATCCTGACAGCGGCAAGCACCTCGTCCGCTCCCCCGCGCGGCGCCTCATCCGCTCCGAGTCACTTGAATATTACGACGGCGAGGAGTGATGGATTCCAAGCCCCACTCAGGTACTTTAAAGTCATGCTTTCCGCTTTACCTTTTACTGCGCGCGGCCGTTTTGGATAAAAGGTAAAGCTGACCCCTGCTCTGGGGCTGATGCCGCACCGCATCGCGGCCTGCGCGGCACTGGGGGCCGGCGCGCGGGCCCTCCTCCTCGCCGGCATGGGCGTCTACGGCGTCACTCTTTCTGGACCACCACCCGCGCCCGTGAATTCGGCGGACGGCTCGCGCTCGGCGCCGCGCCCCGCCGCCTGCTGGTGCTCGCCCTCGCGGGCTGCCTCCGCCTCGCCGCGATCGCGCTCGGGCTGGGCCTGGCTGGTGCCCTGGGTCTGACCCGCGCCATCGATTCGCTGTTTGGCAGGGTAGACGCAAATCCGGTGATCTTCAGCTCCACCGCCATCCATTTCGCCAGTCTCGTCGCGCTGGCCGCCTGGCTCCGCGCCCGCCGCGCCCGCAAGGTTGACCCGATGGCCGCGCTGCGCGCAGAGTGACAGAATCGATTCCTTTTTTGACGACCCACCTCTATGCTAAAGTTAAACACTGTCATCAGCTTCATATTACTAACCACGCTCGCTTCCGCTGCGCTTGACCCTGCCGCCTACACCGCCGCCGTTGAACTCTATGCGCAGCGCAAGCCGCTCGAGGCGCAAAAGGCCTTCGAGTCGCTGGCCGCCACGGCACCGGACCACGCCGATATTCAATTCTATCTCGGCCGGCTGGCCCTCCAGCGCAACGACCCGGAGAAGGCCGTCGCTTATCTGGAGAAGGCCGTCGCCCTTTCGCCCAAGGATAGCCGGATGCAGCATCGGCTTGGTGACGCCTATGGCCTCACGGCCCAGCAGGCGGGGTTATTTTCCAAGATGAGCTGGGCCGGCAAATGTCACACCGCTTACGAAAAGGCCGTCGAGCTCGATCCGAAAAATATCGATGCCCGTTGGAGTCTCATGGAATACTGCCGCCAGGCACCCGGCATTGTGGGCGGGGGTAATGACAAAGCCCTGGTCCAGGCTCTCGAGATCAAGAAACTTAATGTCGCGCGCGGCCGGATCGCCGTGGCCTTGGTCTATGCCTCCGACAAAAAATACGACCTGGCCTTTGGCGAATTCGAGGAGGCGCTGAAGGCGAATCCCGCTGATTACATGGCGCTGTTTCAAACCGGGCGGCTCGCCGCCAGCTCCGGCGAGCGGCTGGATCGCGGTCTCGAGGTTCTCCGCCAGTGTGTCGCGCTGACTCCCCCCGCGGGCCAGCCCGGCCCTGCCGCGGCCCACTGGCGCATCGGGAATATTCTGGAGAAGAAGCGCGACCAGCCCGGCGCCCGCGCCGCCTATGAGGCCGCAGTTGCCCTTGATCCCAAATTCACTCCGGCGATCGAGTCGCTAAAGAAGCTGAAGTGAGCGGATTCTGGGAGAGCCGGTCTCTCGACCGACAGGCTGGTGTCCGGGCCGCCAACCGCGGCCCGACAGCCTCAGGGCCCTGAGCCTCTCGCACGGGGGTGACGGGCCCTCCCCCAACAACCCACTTGCGGCGCGAGGTGCCGACCGGCATCTCTGGGGCATGTCGTTTGCCCGTTTCCGCGTCGCCGTCGCTCCGGCCAGGCTGCCGCTGCTCCTCTTCGACGGCGACTGCCGCTTCTGCCAGCAGTGGGCCGGGCACTGGCGCACGGACTTTGCCGGTCGCCTCGACGTGGCCCCATCCCGGAGCGAGCGCGGCCGCTTTCCCGAGATTCCTCCGACGGCGTATGACGCGGCGTTGCAACTCATCGAGCCGGACGGGGCCGTTTTTTCGGGCGCCTGTGCGGCCCTGCGCGCCCGGTGCCACGGACGCGGGCGGCGCGGGGTGCTGCTGCCCATCTACGAGTCGGTGCCGGGCGCACCCGCGCTGATGGAATTCGGCTATCGCATAGTGGCTCGCCATCGGCGGGTTTTTTCTATGCTCATGAGGTGATGACCGATCTCACCGCACCCCGGGATGACTTTCTGGCGCAACTCACCGCCAGTGTACGCGACGGGAGCATGGTGAAGCTCACCCTCGGCAAGGCGCGGAGCACTGACGTCAGCCTGCGCACTCTGCTCGTGCGCCCCATTGTCCTGCGCGGCACGCCGCATTTTTCCTTTGTCTGGCGGCATGATCGTCAGGACATCACCAAGAACCATCCGGGGGAGGAAAGCCTGCTCCTGCTGGCCCCGCTCATCGGCACGGATTTCCATCGCGCCCATCTTTTCACGCCGGCGCGCCTGGCCCAGCTCGAGTATAATAAAAAAGGCGAACCCCGCCTGACTTATGGCCCGGCGGAAGCGACGGTCGCCGACCCCGCGCATGACCGGCAAAAGGTACGGTTGCTCACGGCGCAAAGCCAGGCGTGGCTGCACGCGCTGGGCGTTACGACTGCGACCGGCTCAGTCCGCGAGGGCCGGGCCGACAAGCACCGGCAGATCCACAAATTCGTCGAGATCCTCAGCCATCTCGCCGCCGACGCGAATCTGCCTTCGCACCGGCCAGTCGAGATCGCCGACATGGGGTGTGGCAAGGGTTACCTGACCTTTGCCACACACGATTACTTTAACCTCATCGCGGCGCGTCCGGCCCTGGTGCACGGCATCGAGTATCGTCCGGAACTCGTGCAGCTGTGCAACCGCGTCGCGACCGAAACCGGTCGCGCCACACTTGATTTCACCCCCGGCACGATCCAGTCCGCCGTTTTTCCCACGCTCGATGTGTTGATCGCGTTGCACGCCTGCGACACGGCGACCGACGATGCCCTCGCCAAGGGCGTGCAGGCCGGCGCGGCACTGATCGTGGTGGCGCCGTGCTGCCAGAAGGAACTGCGCGGGCAATTGACCGCCGCGCCCGTGCTGGCGCCGGCATTGCGCCACGGGATTTTTCAGGAACGGCAGGCCGAGTTCGCCACGGACGCCCTGCGCGCCCTCCTGCTGGAGTGGGCCGGTTACGACACGAAGGTTTTTGAGTTCATCTCCACCGAGCACACGGCGAAAAACATCATGATCGCCGCCCTCAAGCACAACCGCCCGGCACGCACCGAGGAAGCCGCGTTGCAGGTGCGGGCGTTCGCCGCGTTCTACGGCCTCAAGACGCAGGCCCTGGCCCGGCAGTTCTATTTCGATCTCGGCCCATGAGCGGGCGCATGAACTGGGAATCACTCGACTGGGAGGTGCTCGACGAGTTGCGCGAGAAATTCCTGACCGGCACGGCGGCCAACGGCCCCTATTGGCACACGCTCACTGATCTCGAGTGCTACGACTTCACCTACGGAGAGCGGATCGGGTGGAAGTGGGATGCCGTATTGCGCGAGCTGAAATTGCGCGACTGGACGCCACCGGCTGCGGCCACGGTGCTGGACTGGGGCTGCGGCAGCGGCATCGCGGGGCGGCGCGTCGTGGAATTTTTTGGCGCCAGCCATTTCGCCCGCCTGCTGGTCCACGACCACTCGGCGCTCGCCATGGATTTTGCGGAGCATCACGGACGGATGGCTTTCCCGCGCCTTCCGGTCGAGCGCGCCAGCACGCGCTCGCTCCGCGGCGAAGAACCCATCGACGTCCTCGTCATCAGCCATGTGCTCAATGAGCTGAGTGAAGTCGCCCGCGCCGAACTCGGTGATCTGCTGGCGCGGGCGCGAACTGTCCTCTGGGTCGAGCCCGGCACGCACGAAGTCAGCCGCTTGCTCGGGGGCTGGCGCGAAAAGCTTGTCCCTCGGCTGCAGGCCATCGCGCCGTGTCCGCATCAAGCCTGCTGTGGCGTACTCGCGGCCGGCAATGAACGGCATTGGTGTCATTTTTTCGCCGCTCCCCCGCATGGCGTGCAGGCCGATTCCGGGTGGGTACGGTTTGGGCAACGCGCCGGCATCGACCTGCGTTCCCTGCCCTATAGCTTTTTGGTGCTGGATGGGCGGATATCTTCGGTCGGTCGGGCGTTATGCCCGACAACGGACGCGGGAAATGTCGGGGATAAACCCCGACCTACCGGGGAAATTCTCGCCCGCATCATCGGGGAGCCGCGTCACTACAAGGGTTACGCAAAAATATTTGCGTGTGCAGCGGACGGGGTCGCCGAACTGACTTTGCAAAAGCGCGACGCGCCCGAGGTTTTCAAGGCCCTGAAACGCGCCGACGGGCCTCTCGTTTATCGGTGGACCCGGGTGGGTGACCGGGTCTCGGAAGTCACTTCGCACTTTCCCGAATTGCCCGAAAACGGAACGACTTAATTTCGCTTCTGATAAATGGTGAACTTTACCCGATCTTGGTTAATTCCTAAGTTAATGTGCTGCTGCGGGTAAAGCATTCTTCTTTGGTGGCACAAAGGCTGCAAACGACCCCCGCCCCAGGCACCTGAAACCGTCCATTTAATTTTTTCTCCATGATCACATTCTCGGGCTGCACGACAGTGCTTGGGGTGGCGAATACACCTTGCCCGGCGCGGCTCTCCATCAGCTCGACCAAAAGAAACGCTTCGAGCTGCAGAAAAACCCATCGGCTTCGTCTTCCAGAGTTACCACCTGCTAGCCCGGATATTTCACACTCTGCTCGCAACCGAAA
>JANMVS010000378.1:0-3987 GCA_031392885.1 Verrucomicrobiota bacterium | reverse complement strand
GAGCGCAACGGCACGGAGCCGTGGCCCGCCACGCCCTGGGCGACGAGCCGGATCCGGTTCGGGATTTTTTCGGTGGTCTGCACGGCGCCGTACTGCACCTGGCCGCCGGTGCGCACGACCGTGGCGCCCTCGGCGAGACAGAACTCCGCATCGATCTCGGCCATGTGTTCCTTCACCATGAATTCGATGCCGAACTGGGTGGAGCCCTCTTCGCCGGCCTCGGCCAGGAAAATGACATCTCGATCCAGCACCACCTGGTTCCGCTTCAGCAGGAGCATGGTCATCAGGCAGGCGGTCACGTTGTCCTTATCATCAACCGTGCCGCGCCCGTAGACGTAGCCGTCCTCAAGCGCCGCCGAGAACGGCGGGTGTTTCCACTTCTTCAGGTCGACGTTCACCGTGTCGGTGTGGCCCATGATGAGCAGCGGACGCTTGGTGCCGTTGCCGCGGAGGCGGGCGACGAGGTTAGGCCGGTTCGGATCGGTGGCGAAGACCTTGTTCTCGATGCCTGCAGCATCGAGGACCCCCTTGAGGTACTCGACCGCCAGGCGCTCGCCACCGGGAGGATCGCAGGTATCGAGGCGGACCAGCGCGGAAAAATGCCGCAGCGATTCTTCGTCCACGGCCTTCCAATCCGGGGTCCCCGCGGGCCCGGCCGCCAAGAGATTTGAGCACAGCAACAGCGAGGCAAGGCAGACCAGACGGCGAAGGTACATGGGAGAAAGGGGCGGGGGGGATTGACGCGAAGAGATCAACCGCCCAGTAGCCGGGCGTCTAGCTTAGATTTGTCTTATCTTGTTTGAAGGCGGAAGCCCCGCGCCGCCGCCCCCCGCTCCATTTGACTCGCCTCAAAATTCCGCGCGCGCAAATTGCCCGCAACGCGATGCCCCCGCCCCGCTCCCCGTTTGCCGATTCCCCGTCAGCGCCATCCGTCGGTCTCAGCCGCCGAAAATTTCTCACGGGCGCCGCGGCGCTCAGCCTCGCCGGCGCCGCCGGTCCGCTGACGCGGGCCGCGGAGGCAACGCCCGCCGCCGCGACCAGGCCCAGTCCGTACCACGGCCTGAATTTCTGCCAGGGCACGGTCGCCGAGATGCTGGAGAAACCCGGCGTACAAATCTACGACGTCATCAAATATTTCGGCAGCCGTGAAAAAATCTTCAACGTGCACTTCCGCAACATCCGCGGCGGCTACCTGAAGTTCGCGGAGACCTTCCCCGACGACGGCGACGTGGACCTGCCCCGCGCCCTGCGTGCCTACCGCGACATTGGCTATGCCGGGATGATCAGGCCTGACCACGTGCCCCAGATCACCGGCGACCCCAAGGGACACAAGGCCTTCGCCTTCTGCCTCGGCTACATCCAAGCACTCATCCAGCAACTCCGCTCCGAGGGTTAGCCCTCAAAACGGCCGGCGACGACGACACTCCCTGGCAACGCGCTCCATCTCTCATGAACTTACGTCCAGTTGTTTTCGCCACGCTGCTTTTCTCGACGCTCCGCGGGACGGTGATGGCCGCCGATTCCGGTACCACGGAAAACTTCGCGGAAACGATCACCGCCGTCCGTCGCGAGGCCCCGACCGACGCCCGCGCCCTCTGGCTCGACGCCCACCATGTGCGCTGGGCCGTCCCCGCCGGCACCGCGCGAGTCCGCCTCCTGGGCGCGGCCGACGCGAGTTTGCAAGCCGCCCCCGGTACAATCGTCTCCGGCGCGCAGATCGCGCTGACCCTCGAGGCCGCCACCCCGCCCGCTTTGCCGGAGGCCGCTCGTTTCTCGCATGTCACCGGGACGACGTGGCGCGTCCTTCCCGCAGACACCGCTCGTCTTCCGGATCTGTGGCGCGGCCAACTGATCATCGTGGCCGAAGACGCGCCGGGCCAGGTGCTCGCCGCCACCGGCACCCAACTCGCTGGCGCCCTCGATGCCTACTACGCCCCGGTGGCCGCGTCCCTTGACTTCGGCGCCCACCCGTCCGCCCAAGGCACCTCATTCCTCCTCTGGGCTCCCACCGCACAGAAAGTCACTCTCTTCGTCTACGACCAAGCCGCGGAGCCCGCGCGGGCGCAGCTGCCCATGGTCCGCGACGAGACCAGCGGCGCCTGGCGCTACATGAGCAAGGAAGACTTGCGCGGTAAATTCTACACCTATGACGTCGAGGGTTTCGTGTCCGGCGTCGGCCTGGTCCGCAACCATGTGACCGATCCCTACTCGCTCTCGCTGTGCGCGGATTCCCGCCGTAGCGCCATCATCGACCTGAACGACCCGGCCACCCAACCGGCAGGCTGGGCGGAGGACCATCACCCCGACACCGTCCAGGCGCCCACCGACCTGGTGGTGTACGAGCTCCACGTGCGGGACTTCTCCCGCGACGACCTGACGGTCCCGGCCGGGCACCGCGGAAAATATCTCGCCTTCACCCATGCCGAGAGCGACGGCCGGCGCCACCTGCGCGGCTTGGCCGCAGCGGGTGTCACCGACATCCATTTGCTGCCCACGTACGACTTCGCCTCCGTGCCCGAACGCAACGCCGTCACGCCGGTGCTGCCGCCCGCCGCGCCGGACAGCCCCGCCGGGCAGGCCGCGATCGCCCCCGGGCGTGAGCGGGATGCGTTTAATTGGGGTTACGACCCGTGGCATTACAACGCGCCCGAGGGCAGCTACGCCACCGATCCCGACGACCCGGTGGCACGCGTCCGCGAATTCCGCTCGATGGTGCAATCCCTGCATCGCGCCGGGCTGCGGGTGGGACTCGATGTCGTGTACAACCACACGATGGCGGACGGCCAGAACCGCTGGTCCATCCTCGATCGCATCGTGCCAGGCTACTATCATCGCCGCGATGCCCAGGGCAAAGTCGAGCCCTCCACCTGCAACTCCAACACCGCCACGGAAAACGCAATGATGGCGAAGCTGGTGATCGACTCGGCCGTCATCTGGGCGCGGGACTACCGCGTCGATTCCTTCCGTTTTGATCTCATGGGCCATCTGCCCCGGGCCGTGCTGGAGCGCTTGTCGGCCCAGGTGAACGCCACCGTGGGCCGGCATATCCATCTGCTCGGCGAGGGCTGGAATTTCGGCGAAGTGCGAAACGGCGCCCGCTTCGTCCAAGCCTCCCAGCTCAGCCTGCCGCACAGCGGCATCAGCACCTTCAGCGACCGGATGCGCGATGCGGCCCGGGGCGGCCGCGCCGGCGACAGCGGCGCGGCGCTCCTGGCCCAGGGCTGGCTGAACGGCCTGCACTACGCCCCGAACCCGGCCAACGCCGGACGCGACACCACCGCTGAACTCGCCGCGGCCGCCGACCTGGTCCGCGTTGGACTCGCCGGTAGCGGGCGCGAGTTTTCCCTGCAAGGCGCCGATGGTCGCACCCGCACCCTGGCGGAATTTGCCTACGGCGATCAACCCGCGGGCTACGCCGCCGAACCCGGCGAAGTCGTCAACTACGTCGAAAATCACGACAACCTGACGCTCTTCGACAGCAACACCCTGCGCCTCCCGCCCGCCACCCCGCGCACCGATCGGGCCCGCGTCCAAGTGCTCGGCAACGCACTCGTCCTCTTCAGCCAGGGCATCTCCTACCTGCACGCCGGCCAGGAAATTCTTCGCAGCAAATCGCTCGACCGAAACAGCTTTAATTCCGGCGACGCCTTCAACCGCCTCGACTGGACCCTGAGGACAAATCATTTCGGCACCGGCTTGCCGCCCGCCTGGGACAACGAGAGCAGCTGGCCGCAGATGCGCCCGCTGCTGGCCCGGGCCGCGGAGATCGCCCCGACGCCGGCGGACATCCGTTTCACCCTGGCGGCGACGCTCGACTTGTTGCGCATGCGCCGTTCCTCAACCCTCTTTCGCCTGCGCAGTGCGGCCGACGTGAAGCAGCGCCTCCATCTGCAGAACACCGGACCCGCCGCGCGGCCAAGCGTCATGATCGGCCACCTCGAGGGCCGCGGCTATCCGGGCGCCGGTTTTGCGGAAGTACTGTACGCC
>JANMVS010000313.1:0-3613 GCA_031392885.1 Verrucomicrobiota bacterium | reverse complement strand
GCGGTGACCCCGTTTTCCTGCTTGGTGTTGAAGCCGATGATGACGGATTTCGAAGCGCTTGCCATGAGGACATCGTTCTTGCTGATGATGCCGACATCCGCCGCCACGAGATCGAGCGAGACCTTGGTGCTCTTGATACCTTCGAGCACAGTCTTCACGGCTTCGAGGGAACCGTAAACGTCGGACTTGAGCACGACGCGCAGCACCTTGCCCTGCGTGGCGGCAATATTGGCAAACAGCGCCTCGAGCGAGGTGTCCTTGGGCACGGCATCGCCGGTGACCGTGGCCTTCTTGAGGTTGTCCGCGGCCTCCTCGGCCTGCTTTTCCGCCTCCCGGGCATTTTTGACCGCGGTGAACTTGGCGCCCGAGTCCGGCGCGCCGGACCAGCCGATGACCCGCACCGGCATGCCGGGAGGCGCTTCCTTCAAATTATTCCCCTGGTCGTCGAACATCGCGCGGACTTTCGCATACTGCGCGCCGCAGACGAGGGCGTCGCCCACGCGGAGGGTGCCGCGCTGGACAATGACCGTGGCGAGCGGGCCGCGACCCACGTCGACCTGTGACTCGATGACCACGCCGCTGGCCTCGGCCTTCGGGTTGGCCTTGAGTTCCAGCACTTCGGCCTGGAGCAAAATCATTTCGATCATTTCCGTGATGCCCTGCCCCTTGATGGCCGCGACCGGCATGGTGACCGTGGTGCCACCCCAATCCTCGGGGGCGATGTTGCGCTCCTGCATCTGCTGCTTCACGCGTTCCAGATTGGCGCCCTTCACGTCCATCTTGTTGACGGCCACCATGAGGACGACCTTGGCGTCGAGCGCGTGCTGCAAGGCTTCGTCCGTTTGCGGCATGAAGCCGTCATCGGCGGCGACCACCAGCACCGCGATGTCGGTGACGGAAGCACCGCGCGCCCGCATCTTGGTGAAGGCGGCGTGGCCGGGAGTGTCGAGAAAAGTGATTTTGTGGCTGTTGTGCTCGATCTGGTAGGCGCCGATGTGCTGGGTGATGCCACCCGCCTCTCCCGCGGCGACATTCGCCTTGCGGATGGCGTCCAGCAGGGAGGTCTTGCCATGGTCAACGTGGCCGAGGATGCAGACCACCGGGGGCCGCGGCGCGAGATTCTTGATGTCCTCCTCGCGGGCTTTCTCCGCCTGGGAAATCTTGGCGACTTCCGGCGTGATCACCGGAACGACGGTTTCGCCGCGATGCTTGATCTCGAGCAGGAAGCCGTGTTTTTCGGCGACCTTGGTCGCGATGGCCTCGTCGATCGACTGGTTCATCGACGCGAAGATCTTCATCTCCATCAGCTCGGAGATGAGTTTGAAAGGCTTGAGGCCGAGGGCGACGGCGAACTCGCGGACAATGATCGGCGGCTTGAGATGGATCATCTTGACGCCACCCTCCTCGGTCACGGTGATCGTGGGGGCCGCGGGGGCCGGCGTGGCGGGCGGCAGCGGGGCAAATTTAGCTGGAAACGACGGGGCGGTAGCGACCGGCCGGGCGACCGGCATCGGGGGCGGGGCGAACGGGGACTTGGTCACGGATGACGGTACCGGCGGGGCACTGCGATACGCCGGCATTGGGGCAACCGGTGCCGGCTTGGCCGCCATCGGTGCCGGGGCGACATAACGCGGAGCCAATGGCAACTGGGAGATCCTCATCATGGGCGTCGGCGGCAGCTTGGGAGCCGTAATCGACCCAACTGCCGGTGGATTCGCGGCGAGTCGGGCCGCGGCCGCGGCTTGCGCCGCCGCTTCCTTCTCGTTGATAATGTCCTGCGCCGACTTGACAAAGACCCCGGCCGGCAACCGCAGCTTGGGTTCTTCCGCCACGACGGGAGCCGCGGGAGCGACCGCCACGAGCGGGGCCGCCACGGGCTTCCCGTATTTCTTTTCGATCTCGTCGTAGTAAATCTTGCTGACCGTGCTGGAGACCGACTTGGTGTCCGCCGAGACATAGCTCTGCTCCTTGAGCCAGGCGAGCATGTCCTTGGGCTCAACGTTGTATTGCTTGGCGATCTCGTGGATGCGGGAACTCATTCAGGGTGCGGCAGCGGGAAAAAATGTTTTAAGGACCGGAAACCTTGGCGATGACATCCTGGGCCTCGGTCTCGGTGAAACCGGATTCCACCAGGTCAGTTGCCTCCACGCCTTCAAAGGCGGCGGGAGAATTGATGCCTTGCGCGACGAGGCGTTCGGCCACCGCCGGAGCAAAGGCATAGGTATTGACGAGCAGGCTGATCGCCTGCGCGCGCGGATCGGCCGCGACCACCTTGAACTCGTCGATGTCGATGCGCCAGCCGACGAGCCGCGAGGTCAGGCGGGCGTTCTGGCCCTTGCGGCCGATGGCCACCGCGAGATCGTCGCTCACGACGCGGACGAGCAGGCGCTTGTTCTTCTCGTCGAGAATGATTTCGCGCGGCACGGCGGGCTTGAGCGCCTCGATCAGCATTTCCTTCGTGTCGGCGTGATACGGGATGATGTCGATCTTCTCCCCGTTGAGCTCGCGGACGATGCTCTTCACCCGGGCGCCCCGGGCGCCGACGCAGGCGCCGACCGGATCGACCTTGGGGTCGGTGCTCGTGACCGCGATCTTGGTGCGGTAACCCGGTTCGCGGGCGAACGCCTCGATTTTCACCGTGCCATCGGCGATCTCGGTGACCTCGAGTTCAAAAAGACGGCGGACAAACTTGGGGCTGGCGCGGCTGAGAATGATCTCCGGGCCCCGGCTGCTGTTCTCAATCTCGAGCAAAATGCAGCGGATGCGCTCGCCCGGGGCGTATTCCTCGCCGGGGACCTGCTCCTTGCCGGGCATGACCGCCTCGGCCTTGCCGAGGTCGATGAAAAGATCGTTGCGTTCGCGGCGGCGGACGGTGCCGCTGACGATGTCGCCCACGGAGTCCTTGAAGTCGTCGTAGATGCGCTCCTTCTCAAACTGCCGGAGCTTCTGCATGATGGCCTGGCGCGCGGTCTGCGCGGCGATGCGGCCCAGATAGGACGGATCAATTTCCTTGTCGATGGTGTCGCCGACCACCGCGCCCGGCTTGAAGACCTGGGCTTTCTCGACGTGAATCTGCAGCTTGGAATCGGACACCGAATCAACCACCTTAAGCTGCGACCAGGCAGTGAGCTGGCCATTCTTCGGGTTGATATCGATCTTGAGCTCCTGGCCGGAGCTAACGCCCTTCAAGGCGGCGGTTTTGATCGCGTTTACGATGGCGGAGATCATATCGGCACGCGGGATGCCTTTCTCCTTCTCCATGTATTCGAGAACGGACAGGATTTCGTTGCTCATGGTGTGTTTGGATTAATGGGAAAAAAAAAGCGGACCCGAGGGCCCACTTTTAGAAAGTGAACTAGTTGTAGGAGGTGGAACATACTGATCGGTGCGAACGCTTGTCAAGCCCCCGGCAAGTTTTCGTCCCGTCAGCCACTTGCGCGCGCTTCCTGCGCCAAAATCCAGCCCAGCAACCCTTGCGCGCGCCCATGACAAAATGGCTGCTGCCGGCCGGCCGTAACCCCCAGCTTGGGCAGTGCCTGCCGCACCTGGTCCGGTACGTCGCCCAAAAACCAATGAAACCAGCCGATAAACAGTTCGTGACCCGTCTGCGCTG
>JANMVS010000297.1:0-2728 GCA_031392885.1 Verrucomicrobiota bacterium | reverse complement strand
TATCACCGTGCTGCCGCCCCACTTTGGTCTGGCCGGCGCGGTCGTGCCGGTGCGGATGCTGGATATTTTCTGGAGCGTGATGGTGTACCTCGGCATCCCGTTCGCCGCCGGCGTGCTCAGCCGGATCCTGCTGGTGCCGCTCAAGGGCGCGGAGTGGTACGAGAAGAAATTCATCCCGCGCATCTCGCCCCTCACGCTCAGCGCCCTGCTGTTCACCATCGTGGTCATGTTCACCTTCAAGGGTGGCGCCATCGTGAAGCTCCCCCTCGATGTCCTCCGCATCGCCCTGCCGCTGGTGATCTACTTCGCCATCATGTTCCTCGTCAGCTTCGCGATGGCGAAGAAGCTGGGCGCCGACTACCCGCGCTCCGCCAGCCTCGCGTTCACTTCGGCGGGCAATAATTTCGAACTGGCCATCGCCGTCGCCATCGCCGTGTTCGGTCTCAACTCCGGCGTGGCCTTCGCCGCCGTCGTCGGTCCGCTCATCGAGGTGCCCGCCCTCATCGGCCTCGTCCACGTCGCTTACTGGCTCCGCCGCCGCTGGTGGCCCGGAAGTGTCTGAAGCTTGGTTCGCCCATTTCCGCCCTACTCGCTACCCGCTACTTTTCCGCCATGGCCAAACCCACCGTCCTCATCCTCTGCACCGGCAACTCCTGCCGCAGCCACCTCGCCGAAGGCATCCTGCGCGCCGCCGCCGGAGACCTTGTTGAAGTGCACAGCGCCGGTTCCAAGCCCGCCGGCTATGTCCACCCCAAGGCCATCCAGGTGATGTCGGAGATCGGTATCGATATCTCCGGACACACCTCGAAGCACATGAATGATTTCCTCGATCGGAAAATCACCACGGTCATCACTGTCTGCGGCAATGCCGACCAGGCCTGCCCGATGTTCCCGGGGCAGGTGAATCGCCACCACTGGGGCTTCAACGACCCGGCCCATGCCACGGGCACCGAGGAGGAAATCCTTGCCGAGTTCCGTCGCGTGCGCGACGAGATCAAGCGTGGATTCGAAGCCTACGCCGCCGGTCTGCGCGAAGGGCGCAATCTCAACTAAGCCAACAAGGCAGATGAATTTCACCACGAAAAACACGAAATGATCCTTAATTCCGCAGAAGGATTGGCCACAAAAAGCGCAAAAGCAGAAAGTTGGCACCCCAGCGTGGAGCAAGGAGTACTCACCTCGCAGGTGAGAACATTAAAGTGCCAGCTAACTCGGTTTCCCCTCTGAGTTCTTCGCGTCCTCCGCGTTTCAATTGAGTTTTCTAGGATGATGAAGTTGGGGGAAAGCGCGGGAAGGAGTGGTGACACTGAACCGTGAAGTCCGGCATGGTGCAGAATTCCCCCTGAAGGTATTTCTTTCGTGTCTTTAGTGTTTTTCGTGGTGACCTCCTCTTGCCTGAGTCTGGCTCAGCGCGCCGGCGGATCCGCCGGCGCCTTCGTGGTGACGACGTCAATGGCCTCGTCCATCCGTATTCTGGTCGGACGGCGCGGCGCCGGCGCTGGGCCCGCCGGGGTCGGGCCGGCCGGTCGCCGGAACAGTTGCACGACGTAGGCCACCAGCCCGGTGAAAACGACGACGACCGCGGCAAACAAGACCGATAGCAGGGCGACGACGGCAATCAGACCGGCCACAATGAGACGCAAGGCGCGCATGGTTGTAAGACTTGGGGAAAGACCCGAAAGTTGCACGGACAAATCCGTGACCCGAGGCCGGACGCTACGCGGCGTTCGCCAGCAGCCAGCCTCCGGCCGCCACCACCAGCAACCCGCACACCCGGCGCAGCCACTTCGCCCCGGGGTGGTCGCCCTGCCAGTCGAGCCAGCGTTGCACCCCGGTGCTCGAGGCCCCGGCAACCGCGATGACGGTGCCATGCCCGAGGGCGAACAACGCCAGCACCCCCGCGGCAAACACCGGCGCGGTCTTGGCCAGGCTGAAAGTCACTCCGAGCACCGGCGCCATGAAACCAAAGGTGCAGGGCCCCAGGGCCACGCCGAAAACCAGACCGAAAAACACGGCGGCGACCGCGTCGTTCCCCCAAGGCCCCACATCGCCTCCTTCGACCGGTAGCCTTCGTGCCGGGCCAGCTCCTTGCCCGCAGCATCGTAGAAAATCTGCGTCGGGAGGATGCGCGCCTGCAACATCTGGTCGGGCGAGTGGCCGATGCCGGGAATGACATTGGCGGGCGAGAAGGCGGACTGCTCGACCTCGGCGAAACAATTCTCCGGGTTCCTCCGGCTGAGTTCGAGGATGCCGACTTCGATCAGCGGATCATGCTTCGCGCCCTAGCCCGGATATCCCGAGCAGCCGTGAATGCGGAAAAAGATTTGGCCCAGGGTGTGGTTTCGGTTGCGAGCAGAGTGTGAAATATCCGGGCTAGGCCCAGCATGTCGTCCATCTTCACCGGCGAGGCCTGCCGGTGAAGGTGGTTCGGTCGCATCGAGGTCAGGGATTACGCAAGATCGAAGCGATCAAGGTTCAACACCTTGTTCCAAGCCGCGATGAAGGCATGGACAAACTTCTTCTCCGCATCCGAACTTCCGTAGACTTCAGCCAGGGCGCGGAGTTGGGAGTTGGAACCGAACACAAGGTCGGCCCGCGTGCCGGTCCATTTGAGTTCACCCGTTTTGCGGTCGCGGCCTTCAAAAACATCCGCGTCGCGCGAGAACGGTTTCCACTCCGTGCCCATGTCGAGCAGGTTCACAAAGAAGTCGTTGGTCAGCGCCTCGGG